>JAZRBN010000053.1:0-10937 GCA_045635105.1 Faecousia sp.
TCCGTTGCCGACTGCGTTGCTGACGCCAAGGCTATTGCCGAAGCTGTCAACAAGCCCATCGTTGTTATGGGCTGCAAGAACCTGGAGAAGGACGGCGAGCTGCTGGCTGCCATCGCTGAGGCTCTGGCTGGCAAGAACGTCCTGATCATGTCCGCAAAGAATGAGAACTACAAGACTGTCGGCGCTTCCGTCGCTCTGGCCAACGGCCAGAAGGTCGGCGCTGAGACCGCTGACGACATCAACCTGGCTAAGCAGCTGAACATCATGATGAAGGGCCTGAACGTCAATCCTGCCTCCATCGTCATGGACATCGGTACTGCCGCTGTTGGTTACGGCTATGAGTACGCCGCTTCCACCTTCGACCGTATCCGCCTGGCTGCTCTGGCTCAGTCCGATGCCGACCTGCAGATGCCCATCATCGCTCCCGTGTCCACCGATACCTGGGGCGTGAAGGAGTCCTCCGCATCCGAAGAAGATGAACCCACCTGGGGCAATCAGGAAGAGCGCGCCATCGGCATGGAAGTTGCCACCGCTGCCGCTAACCTGACCGGCGGTGCTGACGCTGTGATCATGCGCCATCCCGCTGCCATTGCTACCATCAAGCAGTTCATCAACGAGCTTATCTAAGAAGGAGGATACATACAATGGCTTTGAAGGGTCTTGATATTTTTAAGCTGTCTCCTAAGAAGAACTGTAAGGAGTGCGGCAGCCCCACCTGTATGGCATTCTGCATGAAGGTGGCTCAGGGCGCTGTTTCCATCGACAAGTGCCCCTACTTCTCCGACGACGCTAAGGCTATGCTCAACGAGCAGACCGCGCCTCCCATGAAGACCATCTCCGTGGGCGAGCACAAGCTGGGCGGTGAGACCGTTCTGTTCCGCCACGAGAAGACTCTGGTGAATAAGAATCTGTACGCTGTTTCCGTTTGCACCTGCATGGACGAGGCTACTGTTGACGCCAAGCTGGCTGACCTGCAAAAGGTGGATTACGAGCGTATCGGCGAGCGTATGTACGTGGAGTTCGTTCAGGTTGCCAATACCCAGAATGACCCCGCTGTTTACGCAAAGCTGGTTGAGAAGGCTGCCGCTACCGGCCGCGCTCTGGTTTTGGAGTGCTGGGATGTGGAGTGCGCCAAGGCTGCGCTGGCAGTTGCCGGCAAGAATGTGATTCTCGACGGCGCTACCCCCGACAACTGGGAAGCTATGAACGCACTGGCTACCGAGGCCGGCGTTGCGCTGGGCGTTTGGGCAGAAAACATCTCCGATCTGTATGACACCGTGAAGAATCTGGAAGCCAAGGGCAACAAGAACCTGGTTTTGGATGTTACCGCCAAGACTGCCAAGGAGACCCTGGCAAATGCTGTTCTGGTTCGCCGCACTGCTATTAAGGATGGCGACCGCAGCTTCGGTTATCCCTCCATCGTGAACCTGGCAAAGCTGTGCAAGGGCGATTCCCGCCTGGAAACCGCTTACGCTTCTATGTTCACCGAGAAGTACGCCTCCATCATTGTTATGGGCGGTATGACCTATGCACAGGCTCTGCCTCTGTACGGTCTGCGTCAGAACATTTACACTGACCCCCAGAAGCCCATGAAGGTGGAAGCTAAGATTTACCCCCTCAACGGCGCTGATGAGAACAGCCCCTGCGCTCTGACCGTTGACTTCGCGCTGACCTACTTCCTGGTTTCCGGCGAATTGGAGCGTTCCAACCAGCCTGTGAACCTGATCATCACCGACGCCTCCGGTATGTCCGTTCTGACTGCCTGGGCTGCCGGCAAGCTGTCCTCCTCCACCATTAAGAAGACCTTCGAGGAGCTGGACATTGCCAATAAGATTAAGAACCGCACCCTGATTATCCCCGGCAAGGTTGCCGTTATGAAGGGCGAAATTCAGGAGAAGCTGCCTGAGTGGAATGTGGTTGTCGGTCCGCTGGAAGCTGTTCAGCTGCCCAAGTATATGAAGGACAAGGAGTACGAGGCCGCTGCCGCTGCCGTTGCTGCTGAAAATGCTGCCAAGGCTGCTGCCGGCGTGAAGGAAGAGGTCAAGGAGCTGTCCTTCGACGAGCTGCTGGCTACCAAGGTTCCCGCTATCGAAGTGGTGGATATGGGCGTGAAGTACAAGGGCTACAACCCCGAGTCCAAGACCTTCGTTACCATCGGCGAGCGCATCCACTGCATCGCTCCCGCCATCCGCAAGGCTATGGACGAGCGTGATCCCGCTCCCATTCTGGAACGTGCCGCTGCCCAGATTAAGGCCGGCGCTACCTACCTGGATGTGAATATTGGACCTGCTGAGAAGGACGGTCCCGAGCGTATGATGTGGGCAGTTAAGCTGTTGCAGGAGAACTTCGACAATGTGCCTCTGGCTCTGGATACTGCCAATATGCGGGCGATCGAAGCCGGCATCAAGGTTTACAACCGCACCAACGGCAAGCCCATCGTCAACTCCGCTGACGCCGGCTCCCGTATCGGCTACATCGACCTGGCTGCTGCCAACGATGCTATCTGTATCGCTCTGTGTTCCGCTGACGGTATCGCCAAGGACAACGAAGAGCGTATGATGCACTGCGACAATATGTTGGAGCGCGGTCTGAGCCTGGGTATGTCCTCCGACGACCTGTGGTTCGACCCCCTGTTCCTGGTTGTTAAGGGTATGCAGGATAAGCAGATGGACGTTTTGGAAGCCATCAAGATGTTCTCCGAAAAGGGTCTGAAATCCACCGGCGGTCTGTCCAACAACTCCAACGGCGCACCCAAGGATGTCCGTCCCATTATGGACTCCACTCTGGTTGCTATGTGTATGATGCAGGGTCTGACCTCCGCGATTGTCAACCCCAACGACCGCAGACTGATGGAGACCATTAAGTCCTGCGACATTTTCAAGAACCACGTGCTGTACTCTGACAGCTATCTCGATCTCTAATCCCAGCGTTTTATGGCAGGGAGGGTAACTCCCTCCCTGCCATTTTGTATTTTTTGATGCAAAGCCTTCTCCTTGAGGAGAAGGTGGCCGAGCGATAGCGAGGTCGGATGAGGTGTAATAATGAATTCCTTCAACAATTCCAAGCTAACGCCAAACGCCAAGTCTCTGCGCAGGAATATGACCAAAGAGGAACGGCACTTGTGGTATGATTTTTTGAAAGGTCTGCCGCTGACCGTTCACCGTCAAAAAGTAATTGGCCCGTATATTGTAGATTTTTATATTGCATCTGCCAAAACGGTTATTGAACTGGATGGCTCGCAGCACTATGAAAAAGACGGAATGGACAAGGATGCTGAACGGGATGGATATTTGCAAACCCGGGGCATTACGGTTTTGCGATATTCCAATTTCGATGTTAACCAAAATTTTCAAGGTGTGTGTTTGCATATACAAGAACACCTCATCAGTCAAAAATCGTAGATTTTTGACAGCTTCTCCTCAAGGAGAAGCCTTAATTCAGTTTGTATATCCAGCCTTTTGGCTTTATATAAAATTATTTTTATTGGAGGAAAAGTTATGAGCGTATTGACCGATTTGATTTATGGCGGCAGCAATGCTGTTGCCGGTCTGACTGAGGGCGCTGTGAATGCAGCGATCGAAAAGCACGGCGCAGACCATCCTATCGCATTTCCCGATACCGCGTATTATTTCCCCACCATTTATGCTGCAACCGGCGTGAAGGTAAAAACCTTGGGCGACCTGACCGCTTGCGTTGGCGTACTGAAAAGTCTCATTACCAACCAGGAGGATTTGGGACAGGCGCTCAACGCCGGTCTTGCCACTGCTGTGGGCGCTGAAATTATTGAGGGCCTGAAATATGCAGAGGGCGGCAATCCCTATGAAAACGATTCCGGCATCGGCTTCGTCCCCGACCCCATCATCCGTTCCCTGGGTGTGCCGCTGGTTACCGGCGATATCCCCGGCGTTGCCGTGGTGCTGGGCAAGGCAGACAATGCTGACGATGTGGTAAAGGTGGTTAAGGACTACCAGTCCAAGGGCATTATGACCTTTATGGTAGGCGACGTGATTGAGCAGTGCGCCGAAGGTGGCGTGCGTATGGGCCTTGAATTCCGCGTGATTCCTCTGGGCCACGATGTAACTTCTGTGATTCACGTGGTTACCGTTGCTGTCCGTGCAGCGCTGATTTTCGGCAATGTGCAGCCCGGCGATCTGGCTGGCTTGCTGGATTACACCAAGAACAGAGTCCCCGCTTTCGTCAACACCTTTGGCGCTATTGATGCTGTGGTGGTTTCCGCCGGCGCAGGCGCGATCGCCCTGGGCTTCCCCGTGGTGGTGGACATCGACCTGGGCGAAAACCAGGTTCCCGGCGCGTTGGAGTCCGTATGCGACCACAATGATACCGTGAAGAAGTCTCTGGAACTGCGGAACATTAAAATCAAGGTGAAGGAGCTGCCCATTCCTGTGGCCTTTGCCGCTGCCTTTGAGGGTGAAATTATCCGGAAAGCGGATATGCACAATGAGTTCTGGTCCTCCAAAAATCCCACTGCCGAGCTGGTGATGATGCGGGAAATGAATGAGGTGGAAGACCACAAGATTACCATTGTTGGTCCCGATCTGGACGAGTGCAAGGATTTGGCCCTGGTTACCTTTGTGGAGGTTGCCGGCAAGAAGATGCAGGTGGACTTTGAATCCGTTATCGAGCGGAAGTTCCACGCGTGGTTTAACTATATGGAAGGCGTTATGCACACCGGTCAGCGGAATCAGGTTCGCGTCCGTGTGAGCAATGCCGCATACGACGCCGGCGTGCGGTTGCAGCACTTTGCCGAGGTTCTGTACGTTATGATTATGGATGAATTTGACGCTGTGGTGGATAAGTGTCAGATCACCCTGATTACCGACCCTTTCGAAGCCGGCAAGTTCCGGGATGAGGTGGCAATGCCCCGGTATGCCCAGCGGGATGACCGTCTTGCCTCTATGACCGACGAGGCAGTGGACCGCTACTACACCTGCATCCTCTGCCAGTCCTTTGCTCCTGCCCACTGCTGCGTGGTTACCCCCGAGCGGTTGGGTCTGTGTGGCGCAGTCAGCTGGCTGGATGCCAAGGCTACCAATGAGCTGGATCCCAACGGTCCTTGCCAGCCCATCTTGAAGAAGGGTCTCATTGACGAGCGTACCGGCCGTTACGAGGAAGTCAACCGGATGATCAAGGATGCCACCCACGGCGCGGTGGAGAATGTTACTCTGTACTCCATTTTGGAAGACCCCATGACCTCCTGCGGCTGCTTCGAGTGCATCTGCGGTATCGAGGCCGTATCCTCCGGCGTGATTGTTGTCAACCGGGAGTTCAAGGGTATGACCCCTGCGGGTATGACCTTTGGCGAACTGGCTTCCTGCACCGGCGGCGGTGTGCAGACACCCGGCTTTATGGGCCACGGCCGTCATTTCATCGCTTCCAAGAAGTTCCTGTCCGCAGAGGGCGGTATCCAGCGGATCGTTTGGATGCCTAAGGAATTGAAGGACGATGTGGCAGAGCGTCTGAATAAGACCGCTTTGGAGCTGTACGGCATCGAGAACTTCACCGATATGGTAGCCGACGAGACCGTTACCTGTGATGCAGAAGAGCTGATGACCTGGTTGACCGAAAAGGGCCACCCGGTTCTGGGCTTGGAGCCTCTGATGTAAATGTAAATATGTAGGGGCGATTATCAATCGCCCGCAGGCGTGCTGCGCAATGCAGCACGCCTTTTTGCTGTGGACAAGTTGTTTTCTGTATGCTATAATCACATCAGAAAAATGGAAAAAGTGAGGATTTTCTATGCCGAAAGTGGTATTTCAAATTGAAGGCGCTGCGTCTGTGGAGATTGCCTGTAACGTAGGCGACAATCTGCTGGAACTGGCGCGGCGGGCCAATGTGGCAATCGATGCGCCCTGCTCCGGCAACGGCTCCTGCGGCAAATGCCGGGTGAAGCTGGTGGAAGGGCAGGTGGAGACCATTCCCTCCCGCCATATTGGTGAGGAGGAGTTTGAAGCCGGCTGGCGGCTCAGCTGCAACTGTAAGGTGGTAGGGGACTGCACTGTGTTTGTGCCGGATATTGCCTCTGCTTATCAGAGCCGGATGAAGACCGCTGACCTGTCCTCTCCTGAGGAAGTGGCGATTTTTGAAAAGGCTAAAAAGGAGATGGAAACAGAGGGCGCTCTTCCATTTACCAATCGCTTCTGTGCTTTGCAGCTGATAATGGATGCCCCCTCTGAGGCGGATACGATGCCGGATAATGAGCGCCTCACCTGGGCGATTCAGGCAGTTTTGCCCGATGCTTTGGAGGTGAAGATTCCCTTTGCCGTTATGGTGAAGCTGGCATCGACCTTCCGGGAAAATGATTTCCGGGTCTGTGTGAAGGGTGAAATGAAGGACAATATCTTCCTTTGTATGGATGTTTGCCCTTATGAGGACACCAGGCTGGCAGGCTGCGCTATCGATATCGGTACGACCACCGTGTCTATGGTACTGGTGGATTTGAAAAACGGTGAAATTCTGGCAAAGGGTTCTTCCGGCAACGGACAGATTCGCTACGGCGCAGATGTGATTAACCGCATCATTCAGCAGGGAAAAGACGGCGGCAGAAAGAAATTGCAGGACGCCATTATTAAGGAAACGCTCAATCCCATTATTGCCAATCTGTGCAAAACCGCCGGCATTTCTGCCCGGAGCATCCTGCGGCTGTGCGTGGCAGCCAACACCACCATGAATCACCTGTTTGTGGGCGTGGACGCAGAGCCTGTCCGTATGGACCCCTATATCCCCAGCTTTTTCGCTTGGGAGGGCTTGCTGGCGCAGGATTTGAAGCTGCCTGCCAACCCTCTGGCGCAGGTGCAGATTGCGCCCAATATCGGCTCCTATGTGGGCGGTGATATTACCGCCGGCACCTTGGCTACGATGATGTGGGACCGGGACGAGATGACCCTCTTTATTGACTTGGGCACCAATGGCGAGATTGTGTTCGGCAACCGGGATTTCCTGATGAGCTGCGCTTGCTCTGCCGGTCCTGCCTTTGAGGGCGGTGATATCTCCTGCGGTATGCGTGCCACCGACGGCGCGATTGAAGCGGTAGTAATTGAAAAGGAAACTATGGAGCCTACCCTTACCATTGTAGGAGAACCGGGACAGAAGCCGGTGGGTATCTGCGGCTCCGGTATTATCGACATTATTTCCGAGCTGTTCCGCTGCGGCATTATCAATGCCCGGGGCCTGTTTGCCCGGGAGGGTGCGCGGGTGCTGCGGGATGACCACGGCATGGGCAGATTCGTGCTGGCAACGGCAGCGGAATCGGAAACCGGTCGGGAAATTTCCATCAACGAGGTGGATATCGACAACTTTATCCGCGCCAAGGGTGCGATTTATTCCGGCATTGACAGCCTGTTGCAGTCCGTGGATATGACACCGGATTGCATTGATACGGTGGTGGTTGCCGGCGGTATCGGCAGCGGCATTAATATGAAAAATGCCATTAACATCGGCATGCTGCCGGATGTGGAACTGGAAAAGTACCACTATATTGGTAATTCCAGTCTGACCGGCGCCTATGCGATGGTGATGAGCGATGCGGCAGCCCAAAAGTGCCACGAGGTAGGCGCTAATATGACCTATCTGGAATTGTCTACCCACCCGGGATATATGGACTCTTTTGTGGCGGCTTGCTTCTTGCCCCATACGGACGCACGGCTGTTCCCCAATTCGGTACAGGAGATGTAATATGCAGATTGAAAACCATAAAGAAGAAGTCCCCTTTGCTTATTATGAGGAGAAATTTCGCTCTCTTGACCCCAATGATGTAACCGGACGGCTGTCGGATGTCAGCTGGGATGGGGTGTGTTTCTCCGTGAAGCTGCTGGGCAGGGAATTTGTTATTTCCCATCCGGAATATGAAATCAAGGCAACCGACGGCGGCGCTGTGCCGCCCCTGCCTACCCAGACCTTTCTGCTGCGGTACTTGTTGGAATGCAAGGATGTGGCTTGGAACGGCGGGTGGAAGACCTTCCGGGAGATGCCCTGGGGAGAGATGTACATCAAGCCCTATACCGGACGGGTGCTGACCCGGGCGGCGTTTACCTTGGGTACGCGGCTGGATGCTTTTCGCAAGGCTGCGGAAAAAATGGGCGCTACTGCTGTGAATCACGGAGATGCCGGTTACCTGTTTGAGCTGGTGGGCGGTTATCGGATGGAGATTCTGGCGTGGGCGGGGGATGAGGAGTTCCCACCCAATGCTCAGGTGCTGTATTCGGACAATTTTGCCGAGGGCTTCGCCGCGGAAGACAGAGTGGTGGCGGGCGATATTCTGATTTCCGTCATCAAATCCAATATGTAAAAATAACCCCATCTCGTTGAGATGGGGTTATTCAAATGCGATGCCCTTGCGCTCCCGCCAGTAGGTGAGGGCGTCTTCAATGCAGCGCTCCGGCAGGTCAAAGTAGTCCGACAGCTGCCAGACCTCCGTGTAGCCTTGGGCAAAGGCGGCGCGGAAGGCGTCAATGGTCAGATAGTTTTCCGCAATGTAGCGGGCGGCCCGGTATTCGCTGCGCTCCACCAGCTCATAAGGGCTGTCCACCTTGTGCAATGCGCCGGTGGCAACGTGCCCCAGCTCGTGGCAGCATACACCCCGCAGCAGCCGGGTGGACTGGATTTTGGAGAAGTCCAAAAATACCGCATAGCAGTCTTTGTCCCGGACGGTTGCCCCCGGCTGAGGACAGCCGTTGTAGGGGATTACATCCACTTGATTGGTTTTGCAGTAGTGGTAAAAATCAGAAATTTCAAACACGGTCAGTTCCTCTGTTTTGCTGCCCGCCTTTCCCGCATCAGCCGGACCATATCCCGGACAGTCTCTTTTTCCTCATCGTTCAGTTCCTTGAAATCGCCGTAGAAGGCCACATCCACTTCGTTAAGAACATCTCCGGCTGTCTGCCCCAGCAAATAGCCCACCGATACCCCCAGAAAGCCTGCGATTTTCTGAGCAGTCTCGGCGTTGACGGTCTTCTTCCTGCCCATTTTCAGGTCGGTCATCAGACTGCGGCTGAGACCCAGCTCGTCGCAAAGACGACCGGGGCGAATGTTCTTCTCCTGGCAAAGGGACTGGATGCGCGCATACAGGTTATCCATAGCATTACCTCCGGCAAAGCAGGGGGATTCCCGGCTCTGTGTTTTCCTGCGCCCGAAGATGCGCTTGCATAAGTACATTTCCGGGTACAAATAATAGGAATTACCTATATATTAGTACTTGAACGAGTACTTGTCAACACCCTTTGTCGAAATAAGTCGAAAATTTATGGGTTTGGAATAAAAAGCGCTGGATTTGGGTAAGCTATGGTGTAAATAAGCCCGGTTGCCACCGGCAGGATTAGCATATAAAAGAATGTGTCCAATAAACCACACCTATTTGCGACCGAAAGTCCCATAAGACAACAGAAAATAGACCTTGACAAGTGTAGCCACTTTGTGCTACAATACACAGGCACTGATCAGTGCGCCAAGATATCGCGGAGTAGAGCAGTTGGCACCTCGTCGGGCTCATAACCCGGAGGTGGTAGGTTCGAGTCCTACCTCCGCAACCAGAAAAACGCTTTGTAGTAATTCAAAGCGTTTTTTTATATTTCATACCCTTTTCGTATTCCGCTAATATAGATAGTTCATTTTGCGCCGGCATAATAATTCCAACCAGAGGTTGAAAATATATCTTATCTGCTATCAAAACGCTATCTTGATGGTTGTTGTTATGTGCGATATAATATAAACAACAAACAAAGGAGGTTGGAATATGAATATAAATCAAAACATCGCTTATTATCGTAAACTCTGCGGTTATACTCAAGAACAGTTGGCTGAGCGGCTTGGTGTTACAGGACAATCTGTTTCCAAATGGGAGAATGAAATATCTAATCCCGATATATCTGTTTTGCCTGATTTGGCAAAAGCCCTCGGCGTTGAAATAAATGCGCTGTTCGACAAGACTCCGAATGAACCGAAACAGATCTGTTTTACAGAACTTCCCGAGCTTTGCTATGAGGCAATCATTCCTTTGTATCTGAAAGCACAGCGTGCATTTTATGGAATAAATGGGTTTGAATCTGAAGAATCCCTGCAGAAACGCATTGAGAAAATGAAAACAGATTTTGACTTTCCCATCCCCAAATGCGCCTATATGATTGATGAAGGACATCCGGAACATGGTACGGTTTTCCTTTCAGAGGCACTAACATTTATTGACCGTAGTTATGGCTCCTCGGAATCTGTATTGCTGTTTGATCTTGACAAGGCGGGAGAAATGCTTTCGGTTCTTGGAAACAGAAATGCCAGAAAGGTTTTGAGAGCTATTTACGAGTATTTAATTACAAAAGGTGAAGGAGGAACATCCTTCACGCTCGAGGAGCTTGCGGATGTAACAGGGTTAACGACAGATGCTGTGAATGAGGCTGCCGTTCAGCTCCGACATATCAGATTGCTTGACGAAAACGAAAAAATACAGAAAGACGGTTATAAAAAGGAATACTGCATACTGTATCCAAAAGATTTAATTTTTGCACTCGCAATTCTCCGCCTGGCTTACATTCATACATCAGACATGACGTATACCACATTGATGTATCGTGATGCCAATCACTGTTTAAATTATGATGGTGATGGACTTTAATGTTTGACAAAATACTATGTGAAGGTTCAAATCCGATCACAAAAACGCATAATATCTTTTTTATAGTCGATAGACAGAAAAGAAAAAGTCATCCCAACCGGGATGGCTTTTTTCTTTTCTCTATTCGCAAGGAACAGGACTCGAACCCATCTAAATGCAACGCGGGCGAGCGTTCCCGCCGACGGCTGGACGGAGGCGAACAATTGTTTTGCCCAATGGGGCAAAATGCAAATCGAGTCCTGCCGGCCCAAGGGATGTAATATATACATAATAGAACAGGGAATATTCGGTAGGTCGTTATTTCTTGCCTATCAAT
>JAZRBN010000054.1:0-16851 GCA_045635105.1 Faecousia sp.
TGAAGTGAACCCCAAAGTTTAGACAAATTTTTATATTAACTTGCTTGTGAATGAGTTCGGTATTGTACCGGACTCATTCCTTTTAATTTTAGAGATATTCTCTCGTTGTTGTAATAATAGATGTAATCATCCAAAGCTTGAATAAAGTCCTCTACACTCTCAAATTGTTCTCCATAGAACATCTCAACCTTTAGTCTACCAAAGAAATTCTCCATAGCACCATTGTCCATGCAGTTGCCTTTTCTAGACATACTCTGAGTAATATTGTGTTCTGCAAGTAACCTTTGGTATTCTGCATGCTGGTACTGCCAACCTTGATCTGAATGGAATATCGGTCTTGCAGTATTAGGCAGCTTAGCAAACAAGCCGGTAAGCATATCTCTGACTTGCTGCAGATTTGGGCTTAGAGATATAGAGTAAGAAACAATTTCTCTATTGAACAAATCCAACACAGGCGATAGATAAACTTTATTATTACAAACCTTAAATTCGGTTACATCTGTTGTCAGCTTTTCAAACGGTTTTTCGGCTGCGAAATCTCTTTTTAAGATGTTATCGGCAACTTTGCCAACCTCACCTTTGTAAGAGTGATACTTGCCGTTTTTACTCTGTTTTCCTCGCAAATTAAGGCTTTTCATTAACTTTAATACAGTTTTGTGGTTTATGGAATAGCCTTTCTGTTTGAGTTGTTCTGTTATTCTACGGTATCCGTAAATACCCTTGTTCTTATCAAAAATCTCTACAATATCTGCTTTCTCACCTGCATACTTATCCCTATCTTTTTGCTTGATGTGGTAATAGTATGTACTTCTTGCAATACCGGATAGCTTCAGCAAGTCTTTCAGCGGGTATTTTTGCCTTAGTTCGTTGACTATTTTTGCTTTCTCGCATTCTCTCGCTCTTCCCGCTCTCGAACTAAGGCATCCAATTTTTTTAAGTATTCAATCTCCATACGAAGACGCTGGTTTTCGGCAATAAGATCTTCTTCAACCTTTGGATCCAGCTTCGGTGGTCTGCCTTTCTTTGTGCCACTGGCAGCACAAGCTCTGCCTCTTCTTTCTTTCATAAGGCCCTCGGCTCCTTCTTCCAGGAATATGCGCTCCCACCGTTGAATGACTCTGTAATTGGGTATATCATACTTTCTTGCTGTCTCCACATACCCCAACCGGTGTTCTTGCATAGCCATTATAACATTGAGCTTGTACTCTGCGCTATAGTTTTTGTATTCTTGTCCCTTTTTTGCCATAAAAATATACACCCCAAAAGTGTCTAACTTTTGGGGTGCATATCACAATGACGGTGCATTTTTTTACCTTTTTTGTACCATACTAGCCAAAAGGACGGTGCTACTATGAAAAATCTAAGGTGTGGAAAACAAAGCTTTCTGCTGGAAAATCCGCCTGTCATCACAGCGTGGGCAAGCGTAGCAGGCAAAAAAGAATCCCAGGGTCCACTGTCAAATACCTTTGATATTAAACAAACGGATTCCTACTTTGGCGAAAAAACCTGGGAGCAGGCAGAAAAAAGAATGCAACAGCTTGCGCTGGAAAAGCTAACGCAAAAAGCAGGCATCCGAAAACAGGACATCGGGATGGTGTTTTCAGGGGATCTTTTGAACCAGTGCATCGGTTCCTCCTTCACGCTGCGAAATTGCAACATTCCCCATATCGGTCTGTATGGCGCCTGCTCCACAATGGCAGAAAGTCTTATGCTGGCATCTATGGCAGTGGGCGGCGGCTTTTCTGACCGGGTTGTGGCAATGACCTCCTCTCATTTTGCCAGCTCAGAGCGGCAATACCGCTTCCCCCTCGGCTACGGCGGGCAACGCACACCAACAGCCCAGTGGACGGTTACAGGCGCAGGCGCCGCATTGGTATGCGCCACCGGTAAAGGACCGAAAATTACTGCCTGCACCGTTGGGACTGTTACTGATCTGGGTATTGGAGATGCCAACAATATGGGACCGGCTATGGCGCCGGCTGCTCTGGCAACCATTCGTGCGCATTTTCGCGATTTGAATGTAACTGCCAATGATTACGATTTGATCGTAACCGGCGATTTGGGTCAGCTTGGCAAGCAAGCGCTGCTGACCATAGCGCAGCGGGAGGGGTTGGAGCTAGGCGGAAAGCTTACGGACTGCGGCACATTGGTATTTGATTTGCTGAAACAGGATGTGCATTCCGGCGGCTCCGGCTGCGGTTGCAGCGCAATTACCCTCTGTGGATATCTGCTGAACAAATTAAACAGTGGGAAGTTAAAGAAGATTCTCTTCTGCGGTACAGGCGCGCTTCTTTCCCCAGTATCCACACAGCAGGGTCTGCCAATTCCCGGCGTATGCCACGCAGTATCAATCAGTGGAGGTTAGAAATGGAGTATCTGAAAGCATTTGCTGTGGGTGGAATTTTGTGCGTAATCGGACAAATACTCATTGACAAAACAAAACTGACACCCGCCAGAATTCTGGTAAGCTATGTGGTTGCCGGTGTCATATTGGGCGCATTAGGGCTGTACGAACCGGTGGTAGAATATGCCGGCGCAGGCGCAAGTGTTCCACTGACCGGTTTTGGCTATAATTTGGCAAAAGGCGTAAAGGAAGCTGTGGATGAAAGCGGATTCCTGGGCGTGTTTACCGGTGGGTTAAAATCAACCGCCGGCGGTATTGCCGCGGCCATTACCGCAGGACTTATTGTGAGCCTTATCTTCCGGCCAAAGGATAAAGCCTGAGAAACAGGGTATACTACGCTGGGGCAACCCGAAAACCAATACGGAGGAAAAAGCTATGAATAACCAGAACAAGAACCAGAACAACCAGAATCAGAACAATCAGAACAACCAGAATCAGAACAACAGCCGCAATCAAAACAACCAGAACCAGTACCAGAACAGCCAGAACCAGAACAACCGCTAAACGCAAACCGCCGAAGGGAATCCCTTCGGCGGTAAACACTATATAACATCAACAAAGCGGTCGAGCGCAAAGAAATACAGCAACGCAGATTTAACGGGTTTTTGATATATGCGTGTAAGCGCATCAGCGTATGCTTTTACCTGTGCAGAGTATTTTTCCGCAACCGCAGGCAGCGTATCCTCAGTAACATAATCTGTCTTAAAATCCACCACCGTAATGCCGTCCTCTTCAATCAGCGCGCAGTCTACCACGCCCTGCAAGAGAATCTGCTCCCCTGCTGCACCCGGATAGTATTTGGATGCATCGTCCAAAATAGAAAATTTGAACTCCCTGAGAACTTCCTTACTGCCTTGCAGCCTTCTTCCCAAGGGCGTAGCAAAAAACACAGCCAGCTTCTCGCAATTCACCAATGCAGCATCCTCCGGCGAAATCAGGTGTTCCTGCACTAAATGTGCCACCTCCTGTCGGATGCTTTCAGCACTGCCACATGCAGAAAACCGAAGATACTGCAAAACGGAATGTACGGCATTGCCATAGGTCCTTCCGGAAATTGCAGAGTTGATTTCCGGCTTTCTGAACACCATCGGTGTACTGGAACGGGAGCCATCGTCTATCTCTGTATCCAATATCCTGCCTTTTAGCTGGGTTGCAGTCAGTTTAGAAGGAATGGTTGTAGCAGTCGAATGGCTGTATGTATAGCTAAGGGTAGCTGATAACCTTTTAAGCATTTCCTGGGAGATTGCCGCCTCTGTATCCGATACACCGTCATAAGATGCTTCCCTCACAGTGGCGTTTACAACTGCGATTTCCCAGGGACATTCCCGAACACGGGTGTGATCAGGCTTCCCACCAAGGGCAAAAAATGCGCCTGCATCTGTTCCAGACATTGCAGATTGCAGTACCCAAGTGCCGGGACAATCCGCTTCCATTGCCAAAAGCCGAGAATTGCTCAGATCAATCCGGTTGGCAAACTCCCGTAAATCTGTGTCCAGGCTTTTCGAC
The DNA here is from genome assembly GCA_045635105.1 of Faecousia sp. Lineage (GTDB taxonomy): Bacteria > Bacillota > Clostridia > Oscillospirales > Oscillospiraceae > Faecousia. Next base: position 3,911 of record JAZRBN010000054.1, read on the forward strand.
GCGTAGGTCATAATCAGCTTATCCCTTGCCCGTGTCATTGCCACATAAAGCACGCGCATTTCCTCAGAGATGCTCTCCCGCATCATTTTCACCCGAATGGAGCGTTTGGCAATAGTAGGATAGCGAACACGGAGCTTGCTGTCTGTGCAGTCAAGACCCAATCCCAAATCCTTGTCGCAGAGAACCTGGCTGCGAAGGCTTTCCTGGTTAAATCCGCGAGACAGACCGCAAAGAAAAACCACAGGAAATTCCAAACCCTTGGACTTGTGAATACTCATAATGGTAACCGCATCCCGGTCCTTCGCTGCACCGGCATTTCTCAATCCTCTTTCGCTGGCAGCCTCCAAATATGCAAGAAAGCGAGGAAGTTCAACAGGACCGCAAGATTCATAATCGGATGCAAGCTGGAAGAAGGCCTGCAAATTATCAAGCCTAGCGCCACCTTCCGCGCTGGCGGAATACACAGCAAGTAAATTGGTCTGGGTATAAATTTCCGATAATAGCTGCGTAACAGTTGATGTTCTTGCAGTCTGTCGGAGTTTATTTAGAATCGAAACGAACTTTTCACATTTTGCATCCGCTGATGCGGTCAGAAGCTGATAGATACTTGCCTGACGGTCTGCGCTGCGCAAGCAAGATAAATCCTCAGCGGTGAATCCAAAAACAGGACTGGTCAGCGCTGCAACCAAGGGAATATCCTGCAAGGGATTGTCAAGAACTTGCAGAATCGCCCGTACTGTGGAAATCTCCTCTGCTTGCAGCAAATCCGTAGGATCACCGGTGATGCAGCGAATCCCTCTTGTTTGCAAGGCAAACTGAAATTCACCACCCACAGACCCGGGACTGCGGAGTAATATCACAATATCCTCAGGCGTAATCGGTCGCAGCTGTTCCCCATTGCGCACATAATGCTTGCCGTCCAATAGCGAAACAATCTTATCTGCCACAAAAGAAGCTTCTTCTGCATAGGTATCATTTTCAACCTCTATGCCGAAAAGGGATACCTCCGGCTCAGGCAATGGAATATGGGAAATTCCCTCTCGAAGCATTTCCTCCTCACCATAAATAAGACCGCCCACGCCAGGGGACATACACTGAGAAAACACATCATTGACTGCGCTGATAACACCGCCGGAAGATCGGAAATTATGGGTCAGCATTACTTTTCTTCCCTCTCCGGGCGCAGCTTCACAGGCAGGTTGATAGGTGTTGTATTTTTCAATAAAAATGCCGGGATCAGCCAAACGGAACTGATAAATGGACTGCTTCACATCGCCAACCATAAAGCAATTTTGCTTCTTTTGGGTCAGAGCGCTAAAAATTGCATCCTGAATACCGTTGGAATCCTGATATTCATCCACCATCACCTCACGAAACCGCTCACCCACCTCATTTGCCACAGAGGTAATGCCGCTTCGCTGTTTACCCAGGAACAAATCCAGCGTCCTATGCTCCAAATCACCAAAATCCAAAACGCCCCTGTGCCTTTTGATTCTGTCGTATTCAGCAGCGAAGCGTTTCACCAGCGCTATAAGACCTCTGGTGGCTGCGGACGACACAGCAATGTCAGACAATAACTGTTCACTATCATCCACAAAAAGGCGCATCCGTCTCGCAAGCCCGTCCTTACAGGCCTTACGAACTGCCTTCATTTGCTCCATCAGCTGGGTATCGGTACACTTTTTCGAGAATGTTAGCCTGCCATAATCAATCTCACGGCAGCAAACCACCTCATTCCAGGTATTGCAGGCGCGGATGGCTTGCAGCTGAGAAACGGTTTCAGCAAACAGCGCAACCGGTTTTTCCATTCCATCCACATTCGTTGCAGCGGAAATGCAGTTGTTCATTGCTTCCATATGCAAATCCAGGTACTGCATCAAATCCTTGATTAGATACTTTCCCCACGGGGTTTGACCTGCATCTGTAAGACTATTGCTATCGCAGGAAACGCACCATTGCCGCCACTGGTCGGGATTCAAATGGCACCGGGAGCTGTTATATACCTTCAATATGATTTCCGGAATCTGCCGGTCATCCCGTCCCAAGCCCTGTGAATCTACAAATGCGCAGAAATCCGGGTCTGCACTCGCCGTCTCATAGGCCGAATCCAACACATTTTCCAATGCGACCCGCTGCAATTCAAGGCATTCACTTTCGTCAGCCACGCGGAAATCCGCAGCAATATCCAGTCGGTACGCGTACTGCCGCAGGATATCGGTGCAAAAGCCGTGAACTGTGGATATTTTTGCCAAATACAGCCGTTGCATCTGCTTTTGCAAATGTCGGTTGGAGACATTTTCCGCCATTTTTTCTGACAGCTTTGCCGCAATTTTTCCCCGCAACTCACCGGCCGCTGCCTTCGTATAGGTAATAATGAGGAAGTCATCAATATTGGCAGGGTTCACAGGGTCGAGAATATAGCCCATAAGACGGTCTACCAGCACCTTGGTCTTGCCCGAGCCGGCAGCAGCAGAGACCAGTAACTTACCGCCGCGATTCTCTACCGCCATGCGCTGTTGCGCAGTTAAGGTTTCAGCCACGGTCCTTCATCTCCTTTTCTATCTCCTCCCAGAATTTCTGCTGTGTCATAGCCGCATAATCCCGTCTTCCCGGCACAAATGCATCGTGGCAGATTGCGCCATAGGGACAGAATGTGCAAGCATTATGCCGGCTGCCTCTTGTATATGGATTGGCATCTACACAGCCGGAGGAGATATCATCCACCATCTTCCCCAGCAATGCAAACACATAACCTTTCAGAAGCTGCAACTGCCGTCTGTCAGCCAAATCACCGGAAACTGATCCATCTTTCTTTCGTGTATAGGATCTGCCGGCATTCTCCATTGGCTCCATAGCATTCAAAACTGCCTCCTCAGCCAGCAGTAGCCCCTTACGCTTCCAAAGCTTTTCCCGTTCCTTACAGGATTCCTCTTCGTCCGGTTTGCCATCCAAAGGAATCACCGGCACACGGGCAGGAAAATACTGAACACCAGCGGCAACCGGATTCTCTCCCAGCACTTTACCGCCGTGCTCTTCCAACGCAAACAGATACAAAAGCATTTGCAAGCCAAGACCGTTAAATATATCGCAATAATCAAAATCCTTTTTACCAGTCTTATAATCCACGACCCGGTAATAAACCTGATTTCCCTGCTTCCACGCATCCACCCGGTCCACAAATCCACGCAGCTGCGCGGACATTGTGCGTCCCATAATAGAAATTGCGTCCACATCGCCCCCGGGTCCAAAGGCAAGCTCGAAATCAACAGGCTCAAACGCCGAGTCCCGCAGTTCCAGCCAAAGCTCGCGCACCACCAATTCCAGCTCCTGGGCATTTCTGCGGAAAAGATAGCTAAGCCGCTGGGAGTCAATTTGACTAAAACGCTCTTCAATGTATTGCCTGGAATAGAAGTTAGCAATTTGCAGAGTATCCTCCAAGGAGACCTTATGAAAGCCACCCAGTTCCATCACTCTACGGCCGGTATCTTCCAGCACAGCGTGAACATACGTGCCGAATTCTGCCGGATCAACTGTTGCTGTTTTGCGTTCCTGCAATTTAAGTCCATACCGCAAAAAATACGCTAACCGACAATCCGCCAGTTTGTCTATCTGCGATGCAGATAGCCGCAGGTTTGTACCGTACAGCTTTTCAACTGTATCTGTTTGAATTTGGCCCAGGGTATGGCTTTGCTGCTGTTCCAGCTGTTGATATTGCTGGATAACACCAAGCGCCTGCGCTTCCTTTTTTGCCCCGGTCCGAACCAGATATGCGCCCACCTCCATTGCAGCTACGCCGGCAATACCCGTTGGAGTCAGCTTTGTTTCGCCACCTGCAAGCGCCTCCAATCTTCGATAGAGAAACGAGGGCTGTCCACCGGAGCAGAAAACACAGACCGTCTCGCTGGCACCGCAAAAAACACCGTATATTTCGGCAAATTCTGCCTGCACACCGTCCATTGCGCCGCCTGTCAGGGGGACACCAAGCTGTCGGAGTGCTGTGCGTTCCTGGTCGGTCAAAATCCCCGTCGAACCGCTATAACCGGGAAAAACGCCCTCAGCAGCGCCCAGAACCATCAAATGCTTCTGTCTTTGACAGCGCATAGCGCTCACAGGTCCCACCATTACCGCATCCAGTGTGGCGGGAATCGTGCCAACATCGTACTGACTGAGAAGTAATTTTAACAGCTTGGTAAAGGTTTGACTGTCCCAACGGGTATGACCCAACACATCCGTCAGCTGTTCCAACGCGGAAAGGAGGATCTCCCAAAGCTGATTCAGAATCTGGGCGCTGCGCAAATCACCGTCCTGCTCCATCTGTTTTGCCAACGCCTGCAAACGCTGATCCAGCTGAACATCCTGCAAGAATGTGTACAATGCGCCAACCTGTTCTCCCAAAGTTGCAGCATTTCTCATATTCTCACCCAGCCGCAGCAACGGTGTAATCGCCTTTTCCCGGGCAAGATTCAGTTCATTGAGGTATTTCCTGTCAGTCTCAGTCCAGTTTTCACCCAATCCGCGGGGGTGATTTTCCCACACATTTCCCCAGCGGTTTCCGGTAATATTCCACAAAATTGCATAGTTTTCCAGCTTATCGCAGGCAGCGATGTCCAGAGTCGAAAGTGCAGATTTCAAGTACCGCAGAACATCACCCTGCGCAAAGCCATCAACGACTGCGTCAATGGCAGACAGCACAGTTGTAATAACCGTCTTGTCCAGGATACTCTCTGTTCCCGACTGATAGATAGGAATATTGTATCTGGATAGAACCATTTTTAAGGTATTGCAATATGCGGCCATATCCGCGCAAACAATGCTGATATCCCGGTAACGACAGCCGGACTGCACAAGGCTGATAATCCGTTCTGCTGCCATATGACATTCCTGATAAACCGACTCGGCGCGACAGACTTGCAGCGCATCAAATGTCCTGTCAAATTTACCGCGGTACAACACAGGCAGGAACGCCTGCGCAGGGTAGGAATTGGATTGTATATTGCAAATTTCTGCGGGAATCCCGGCGCTTTTTGCGATACGAAGCAGCTGACCGGCAGTATCGGCTGCCTTTTCAAATGCCGGGTTATCCGTATTTATACTGTCGCAGGTAAGGCTCACAACAATATGCTTGGAATTGGTAATTAGGTGGCGCAGAATCTCCATATGCTGCCGGGTAAAATCCGGAAAGCCATCTATGTAAAACACGTGATCAGCAGCAAAGGAGCAATCCTCCAACAAATTCAGAATATGGGTCATTTGATCCCGGGGATCCCGTTTCCCCCGGGCGCACAGACTATCGTAAGCTTCCAATATCAGGGAAAGCTCCTCTAACTTCTGTGCAAAGCCGCCATCACACTTCTGCGATGCCGCCAAAAGGTCTTGAGGGGTGATACAGCACCTCTTAAACTCGTCCACCGCATCCAAAAGGCCGGTTAAGAACTCCGGGCGGGTCTCCACCGCCGCATAGGCTTTCAGCTTACTGTGCAATTGGCGGGTGGCAGACGCCATAGCAACCAGTCGCCCACCGTTGTCCAGACAATCCGGCAGCCCTGCGCCTGCCGCATCTGCTACCCTTTTTGCCAGCCGGGTAAAGGTCAAAACCTCTGCAAAACGGCTGGCAGTATCACCCGCTGCAGCGCAAAGTCTGCGCTCGGTATCGTGGCTGATCAGCTCGGGGACCATCAAAATCCGCCCTGCTTTTTCATCCGCAACATCGCAGCAAATTCTTTGAAGAATCGCGTCTGTATTTGCTGTCCAGTCCGGACTCAGCAGTAAGGTAAGCATAGTAATCCCCTCCTTTTTCATCATAATACCATAAAATCAGTCCAAATAACAGGGTCTGATTCAGCTTTTGAAAAATAATTTTTCCAGCCTGCCAATACAATCTAAAATGAAAAATCGCACACGGTATTGTCCGTTATTGGAAATCGTATCGGTAAGAGGTTGAGAAAAGCCGGAGGATACGGCAGAATCTGCAAAACCGTCAGTGGTTGCAGGCATACACAAGGTCGGAAAGGCAACGCACCACCAATTCTTTCCCTTACCTTCTCCTATCGCAACCCGCAGGCTGTCATAAATACCGCAAGGAAGGGAAAAGGTATCATAATGCCGCACATCAAATGCTTCCTGGCGCAGCGTTACCACTGCTTGCTGCTGCACGCCCAGACTTTCCAATGTACTGTTTACAAACGCCTGCAATTGGGATAGGTTATCCCGCAGATACTCCATTGCCTGCTCCTTGCCGGTAAAATTCTCCGTAATCGGTTCTAAGTGCGCAACCAGCGCATCCTTTACCTTTAATTTGATTTGCTGGTCAAAATCAGAATCGGAGTTTGCAACAATATGCAGCCGTATCAGGTTCTCCTGCAAGCTGCGGTGGTCTTTCCACAAATCAAATACGCACAATGCGGAGATAACAAGCAGCAAACAGATGAATATTTTGATAATTTTCCTCATAAAAACACCGTCCATACTGAAATAATTCCAGTATGGACGGAAAAAGATAAAATTATACAGGTTTGGCTATATACACCTGGGGATAGTTATCTTTGAGCATATTGCAAATCACCGCGGCAAATTCAAAATCCGGAACAATGGCAAATACCGCAGAACCGGAGCCGGTCATCTGATAAGCCACAGCGCCGTAGCTGTTAAAAATGGATTTGATATAATTCAGCTCCAAATGGCCCTGGGTAACAATGGGATCGAAAACATTGTAAATGTTCTCTGCAATTTTACCCAAATCACCGGCAAGCAATGCGCTTTCCATTGCCTGATGGTCGGGACGCTTAGCAATGGCGACCTCATCAATCTTCCGGTACAATTCCGGTGTGGAGGAGGAAAAATCCGGCTTACAAACCACAAAGCAGCACTCCGGCATATCCGGCAATTTACGCAAACGCTCTCCCCTGCCTTCCACCATCGCTGTGCCGCACAGCGTGCAAAACGGCACATCACTTCCCACCAATGCGCCCAATTCTGCCAATGCAAAAACAGACAAAGGACTGCCATAATGGCGATTCAGCGCACGCAGCACTGCGCCGGCATCAGCGCTGCCGCCTCCCAAGCCGGCTTCCATAGGAATTCGCTTAGTAATACGAATCTCCAAGCCGGTGGTTTCCAGTTTGGTCTGTTCGAAGAAAACCTCTGCTGCCTTCCAGGCCAAATTTCGATTGTCCGTGGGTACGCCTTCCATATCGCAATGCAAGGCCCAGGGTTTTCCGGTATCCACATCAATCTCCACATCGTCCCGAATGGAGATGGTCTGCATAACGCTTTTTAAGTTATGGTATCCGTCGGCGCGCTTATCCAGCACATCCAAAGTCAAATTAATTTTTGCAAATGCACCCTCGTATAAGGTCGTCATAGGTAAAATTCCTTCCGATTATTTTTTCATTATTATAGCGAACAAACAGAAGATTTGCAACGGTTTGCATATTTTATTTTTTATAGGACAAGATAGCACTATCCAATAACACGAACGGAGGTAGTTTTATGGACACAATCGCATTGATCCTTTCCATTATTGGCTCCTTAAACTGGGGCTTGGTAGGTCTTTTCAAATTCGACTTGGTTGCCTGGATTTTCGGTGGACAAGCAGCACCGTTCAGCCGGATTATCTATGGTCTGGTGGGTCTGGCCGGCCTGTGGTGCATCACTCTGCTGTTCCGCAGAAACCGCGACAGCATCAACGCAGATTGAAAAGAAGCGGCAGTCATACAACTGCCGCTTCTTTTATTAGCCATGAATACGAACAATACAGGTATAAGTAACGCCGTTATAAGTAGCCGTTACATTTACAGCATTATCAGCCAATGCACCGGTAATGGTATTGCCGGAAACAGTGGCGGCATTGTTGCTGCAAGACCAGGTTACATCAACAGTGTTGCCTTCGCTGTCCTTTAAGTACAGCATAACGATCTCACCGACACCAATGCTGATATCCTCTGCCTTATTACCGTAATGGGAATAGATCGCATAGGTGGTGTCTTCACCGGCATTGCCGCCATCCTCACTGACGTTACCGCCGTCCTCGGAAGCGCCGCCGTCTTCGCCCACGTTACCGCCATCTTCGGAAACACCGCCATCGCCTCCGTCCTCAGAGACACCGCCGTTGCCGCCCACGCCGGAACCTTCCTCAAAGTTACAACGAATGATACAGCTTACCTTTTGCCCCTCATACTCAGCGAAAACCTCTGTCATACCGCCGCCGACAGCCACTACCTGGCCATCAGCAAAGGTAGCAACGCTTTCATCTTCACTGCCCCAGGTGATCAGATTCTTGGCAATATCACCGCTGTACAGCACCCAGCTTTCGCCCTTAAAGCTGAATGTAATGTCTTTACGGTTCAGCTTAACAGTACCGGCGGGCTTTGTAGTATCATCGGGTACGGTAGTATCCTCGGTGGGATCGGAAGATGTTTCCTCGGGGAACTGACAGGTAACCTTACATTCCCTGGTGATGCTGCCGCAGGTAACAGTAATGGTAGCGGTGCCGTTGCCAACGGCGGTAATTTTACCATCGCTGCTAACAGTGGCAACCTCTTTGTTATCAGACTTATAAGAAACCTTGTCGGTGGTGTTTGCAGGACTTACAGTTACAGACAGAAGTCTTGCGTCGCCCTCCTGCTCAAACAGCACAGTATCGGTATCCAGAGTAATATCCTTACAGGACAGATCAACCTGAGAAGTTCCTGTGGTGTTGGTGGTAGAATCGGTGGTAGGATTGGGATCAGAGAACGGACCAAAGAACGAAATGGCAATATACATCACAACGCCAATAATGCCCAGCAAAAGAATAATGGCTGTAATCACAAGGCCGCGATTGGACTGACCGTCCTCGCCCTTACCGCCCTGGTTTGCCGGCGGTGTTACGCTGCTGCCATTGGCCTTGGCGCGTTTTTTTACATTGGACTTGGAAAAACGGCCGCCTTTTACATAGGTATAGCCGGTGGAAACCTTTCCGTCCTTATTTACTTCATTGGTTACCCGGTTTGCATCACCGGGACGAACACTTCCGCAAATAGGGCACTGCTTTGCAGTTTCCGCATAGGATGTGCCGCAAATATCACAAATAATCTTGCTCATTCTATAATACCTCCTGTTCGGCAGGATTGCCTGAAAAATAGTTACGCGCTAATTATAGCATTTCTTGCTGAATAAAACAACCATAAAGATGTTGCTTTTTTTAGAAATTTATTTTATGATATAAATAATGTAAAAAAGGAGGCGATATTTTTGACAGAACCGAAATTAATTTCGCCAATGCTTGACAATTTTATGGTCGGTACCCCCATCAGCGAACACCACGGCATTCGCTGCTGCCCCGCTATGGAAAATAATACGGATAACCGCTATATCGTAAAGATCATCTCTGTCCCCGCAAATCCCTCACAGATGGATGCTCTGCTGCTATCCGGTGCTTATGCAGATGAAGCTTCTGCCCTAAATTATTTTAAGGAACTGGCAGACGGCGTTGTCCGAGAGGTTCATATCCTTGAAAATCTGTCCGAATTGGAGGGTTTTCTTCCCTACGAAAGCTATCAAGTAGAGCCTATGGAATCGGGCAAGGGCTTTGATGTTTACCTTTTAAGCAGCTATAAGCGCACTTTGGAAAAGCATTTCAAGCGCCACAGTATGACCCATTTGGACGCGCTGAATTTGGGACTGGATCTATGCGCCGCCCTTTCTGCCAGCAGAAAAATGGGCTATCTCTATGTGGACCTGAAACCCGGAAATGTTTTTGTGGCAGACCAGCGGGTATACCACATCGGCGACATTGGTTTTATCCCTATGGATTCGCTGCAATATGCATCACTGCCGGAAAAATATTTGAGCACGTACACAGCGCCGGAAATTACCGATGCGTATTCTGCGCTGAACGACACAATGGACGTATATGCAGCCGGTCTTATTCTGTATCAAGCCTACAACAACGGTCAGCTGCCCTTTAATACGGAAATTTCTCCCGGTGATCAGCTGCCTCCTCCTCTGTATGCTGACTATGAGATGAGCGAAATCATTCTCAAAGCTTGTAGCCCTGATCCCCAGCAGCGGTGGCAGGATCCTATGCAGATGGGTCAGGCTATTGTCAGTTATATGCAGCGCAATGGCGCAAATGACACGCCCATTGTACCTATGCCCGAGCCAGAACCGGAGCCCGAGCTCGTTGACGAAGAATTACCGGAAAGCAGCGAAGAAACTGTTGCCGAGGATGCCGCTCCTATGGAAGAGGAAGCCGCAGTTTCTACCGAGGAAAATTCCGAAGATGACGAACTGGATAATCTATCCTTCTTTACCGATGATCCCGATGATGAAGAGCAGATTGAGGATGTTGATTTAGAAGACATCTCTGATGAAGTCTCCCAGATATTAAATCAAGCCGACGAGCTGGCAGCACTTACCGTGCCTGAGCCTGTCAGCGTTCCGGATCACATTGATCTTCCCGAACCGGAACTGCCGGAGCCGGAGATCCAGGAGGATGAGATTCCCCAGGAAGATCAGGAAGAATCCCTTGAAACTGAGGCTGACGATTCGGAAGAAGAAGCCGCTCCTGTTAAGAAGAAAAAACGCCACTGGCTGCGCAATTCTATCCTGGTTATCCTTCTGCTGGCGCTACTGGCAGGCGGCTACTACTTCTACACCAACTACTATCTGCTGCCCATTTCTGCCATTACTGTTAATGGCAGCGAGGACACCCTGACGGTGCTGATTGACACCGAGGTAGACGAAACACTGCTGCGAGTCATTTGCTCCGATGCCTACGGCAATCAAATCCCTGCGGATGTGATAAACGGCAAGGCGGTGTTTACAGGTCTCGTTTCCAACACCGCCTACAACATTAAGGTTGTCGCCAACGGCTTCCACAAGCTCACCGGCGAGCTTACCACCGCTTATTCTACGCCCGTCCAATCCAACATTGTCCAGTTCGACGCCATAAACGGCATCACGGACGGTAGTGTGATTTTAAGCTTTGCTGTGGAAGGACCGGACTGCACCAGCTGGACGGTTCTGTACTCCACCGAGGGAGAAGAAGAGCGCTCTGCCACCTTTACCTCACATATGGTTACTCTGACCGGTCTTACACTGGATAAGGAATACACCTTCCGTCTGATACCCGATGGCAATCTCTACCTGACTGGCCAGGAGGAAATTCGGTTCACTGTCCGGGAATTGATCAGCGCAGAAAATCTGGAAATTACCAGCTGCGCAAATAAGACACTGACTGCTGTGTGGACTGCACCAAAGGGCGTTGAGGTTTCCGGCTGGTCGGTTCGTTGTTACAACGAAACCTACAATCAAACCATTATCACCACAGATACATCGGTAACCTTTGAGGATTTGGATCACACCGCCAGCTATACCGTAGAGGTAAAAGCCACCGGGATGAGTATCAGTCAGGTCGCTACCGTACCGGCCAATTCCATAACCGCCAATGATTTTAAGGTAGACACCTCCGATCCTACCAAAATTCTCATCAGCTGGACTCCCAGCATTGAAATAACAGACGAGGACTGTATGCTGCGTTACAGCATCGCAGGAATTGACGAAGAGATGCTGGTATCCTGCAAAAAAAACGAGGCAGTTATCACGCCCTATATTCCCAATGCCACATATCGCATTCAGATTGAGGATGTAAAGGGCAATGTATTCCTCAGCTCAAAAACGAAGATTACCACACAAGAGCCCCAGAATCTATATTGGGAATTTGACGGATTTGATGTTTCCCGGGATGATCTGACCTTCCAAATGTGCAAAACGCCTGTTTACGAAAACTGGGATCGCTGGGATTTAAGCGACGGAGATTATAAGACGGAATTTGCCATTGGCGAAAAAGCATCCTTCCTGGTTTACATTGACAAGCGCTACACTGCTACGGAAGAGCCTGTTGCAACACTGTTTGTAATCCGCGATAAGGACGGAAAGTTAATCAAATCTGCTGTTGTTGAGGACGCCTGGGTGAATATGTGGTACCGGAATTACTGTGAGCTGGACATTCCCGTTATGCCCACAGAGGCCGGCAAATACACAATGGAAGTTTACTTCAACAACGGCCTAGCCGCCGAGCAAGCATTCACCATCACACAATAAGATTAAGGCAACCGTGAAAACGGTTGCCTTTTTTTATCAAAAAAGATAATTTTATCTTGCAAATACGCGCACACCGTGGTATATTTATAAAAAGCCTTATTGGGAGGATTCCTATGACTGTTTCTGTTTGTGCAGCGCTGGTATACTTTTTTAACTATTACTTTTTTAATTGCGAAAAGTAATAGCGATTTGTGTTGCATAAAAGACTCACCAAGCCGTATTTTTAGACGCCGCACAGATTCGCTGCTGTGCGGCGTTTTTCTATTTTTTAGGAGATGATATTATGATTGCAGTATTGAAACGGGATACAACCCCCGAACAAACCGAACATCTGCTGAACTGGCTCAAAAATATGAATCTGGAAGTCCACGTTTCCAACGGTAAAGAGTTTACCATTCTGGGCCTTGTGGGCGATACAAGCCGCGTTGATATTGAGCTTCTTAACAGTCTGGAAATTGTGGAAAGCGTTAAACGGGTATCCGAGCCCTTCAAGCAGGCAAACAGAAAGTTCAATCCCAATGACAGTGTTATATCCTGCGGCAGTGTAAAAATCGGCAGCGGCAACTTTGCAATGATTGCAGGACCCTGCTCTGTGGAAAGTCTGGAACAAATCACAGAGGTTGCTTGTGCTGTCAAAGACTACGGCGCGGATATTCTTCGCGGCGGCGCATTTAAGCCCCGCACCTCCCCTTATGCCTTCCAGGGCTTAAAGGACGAGGGCATTCACTTGCTGCTGGAAGCGAAGAAAGCAACGGGTCTGCCCATTATCACCGAAATTATGAACGTCCGTTCCCTGGAACTGTTTGAGGATGTGGATATCATTCAGGTGGGCGCAAGAAATATGCAAAATTTTGACC
>JAZRBN010000055.1:0-12812 GCA_045635105.1 Faecousia sp.
CTTGTCATTCTGAGCAAGGGCAGCGCGCCGAAGAATCTACGCAATAACGGCGCTGCCAAGATCCTTCGGCTCCACTTCGTTCCGCTCAGGATGACAGAGAAATGGATAATGGACAATTGTCCATTTCTGTGGTAAACTATACATATCTTACCAAGGAGATTGTTATGCTGGATAAATTGCAGGCGGTGGAGAGCCGTTTTGAGGAGCTTTGCGCCCGGTCGGAGCAGCCGGATTTTTATAACGACCCCAAAAAAGCCGCTGCCATTTTGCGGGAGCGGAACGATTTAGAGCCCATTATTGAGGCTTACCGCGCCTATCTGGCGGCGCAGCAGGAGATGCAGGATGCCCAGGAGCTGATGGGCGATCCGGAAATGAAGGAGCTGTGCCAGCAGACCTACCAGGAAGCAAAGCAGGCGATGGAAGACCTCCACAGCCGGCTGCAAATTCTCTTGCTGCCCAAAGACCCCAATGATGACAAGAGTGTGATTGTGGAGATTCGTGGCGGTGTGGGCGGCGAGGAAAGCGCGTTGTTTGCCCACAGCCTGTTTCGGATGTACTCCATGTATGCCGCCAAGATGGGCTGGAATGTGGAGCTGATGAACTACAATGAGACGGAGCTGGGGGGCGTGAAGGAAGCGGATTTTGTCATCAACGGCAGAGGCGCTTACTCTCGTCTGAAATATGAGTCCGGCGTGCACCGGGTGCAGCGTGTTCCGGAGACCGAGTCCGGCGGACGGGTGCACACCTCCACCGCCACTGTGGCGGTGCTGCCGGAGATGGAAGAGGTGGATGTGCAGATCAACCCGGCGGACATCGAAATGCAGGTGTACCGGGCCAGCGGCGCCGGCGGACAGCACGTGAACAAGACCTCCTCGGCGGTGCGGCTGATCCACAAGCCCTCGGGCATTGTGGTGGCATGCCAGGAGGAACGCAGTCAGCTGCAAAACCGGGAGAAATGTATGCGGATGCTGGCATCCAAGCTCTATGAGATTGAGCAGGAAAAGCTGGATGCCCAGGTAACCGGTATGCGCCGCAGCCAGGTGGGCACGGGTATGCGCAACGAGCGGATCCGCACCTATAATTTCCCCCAGGGACGGGTAACCGACCACCGGATCGGTCTGACCCTTTATAAAATCGACCAGATTATGGACGGGGCAATCGACGAGATTATCGATGCCCTTGCCACAGCAGACCAGGCAGAGAAGTTAAAAAATAATGGATAATGGACAATTGACAATGGACAATGATGTCTGATTTTCCACTGGCAGAGGTAAATGTTATGGAATTTATTACAAACGCCCCGGAAGGGACCGAGGCTGTGGGCGCAGGGCTTGCCAAGGTATTAACCGCCGGGGCGGTGGTGGCGTACCGGGGGGATTTGGGCGCAGGAAAGACCGCCTTCACCCGGGGACTTGCCCGGGGCTTGGGGGCAACCGAGCCGGTAACCAGTCCCACCTACACCATTGTCAATGAATACCTGTCCGGTCGGTTGCCGCTGTTTCATTTTGATATGTACCGCCTCCGTTCCGCCGACGATTTATTCGACATCGGCTGGGAGGACTATTTGGACAGGGGCGGTGTGTGCGCGGTGGAGTGGAGCGAGAATGTAGCGGACGCTTTGGAAAATCCCATCACCGTTACCATCGAAAAGCTGGGGGAGGATTCCCGGCGCATTACCGTTACAGGAGGGAATATCTGTGATTTTAGCCTTTGAGACCTCCGCCAAAGCCGCCTCGGTGGCGCTGCTGGACGGGCAGCGGCTTTTGGGCGAGAGCTATCAGAATACCGGACTGACCCACAGCCAGACCCTGCTGTCTATGGCAGAGGATTTGCTGAAAACCTGCGGCAAGACGGTACACGACCTGTCCGCCGTGGCGGTGGCAGCCGGACCCGGCAGCTTCACCGGCGTGCGAATCGGCGTGGCGGCAGCCAAGGGACTTGCCTGGGGCAAGGAGCTTCCTTGCTACGGCGTATCCACCCTGGAAGCGATGGCAGAGAGCCTGGGTGTGTATAATGGCTATGTGGTGCCGGTAATGGATGCCCGCCGCAGCGAGACCTACACCGCTATCTTCCACGCACAGGAGGGAACACTCACCCGCATATGTCCGGATTCGGCGATTCCTGTGGAAGAATTGGGAGAAAAGCTAAAAAAGTTGCAAAAACCGATTTTTTTAGTTGGAGATGGCGGAGTTTTGTGCTATACTATGTTAAAGGATATGGTAACCGGTCTGATATTGCCGCCGGAGCATCGGCTTCATCAGCGGGCGTCGGGTGTGGC
This sequence comes from Faecousia sp., assembly GCA_045635105.1. Classification (GTDB taxonomy): domain Bacteria; phylum Bacillota; class Clostridia; order Oscillospirales; family Oscillospiraceae; genus Faecousia. The sequence continues at coordinate 2,279 of JAZRBN010000055.1, forward strand.
AATCGTTGCCCGGCGTATGCTGGATGCGGGCTTGCCCGGCGACGGCAACCGCCTTACGCCTAACTATTTAAGACTTTCGCAAGCGGAGCGGGAAAAACTCGCCCGGGAAAACAGAGAAAAAGGAGAAACCCAAAATGAGTAATGTATACGAATTAAAGCATCCTCTGATTCAGCACAAGCTGGCAATCCTGCGGAACAAGAGAACCGGCGTTAAGGAGTTCCGGGAGCTGGTGGGCGAAATTTCCGGTCTGATGTGCTACGAAGCCACCCGCAACCTTCCCGTGGAGGAGGTTACGGTGCAGACTCCTGTGGCAAAGGCAACCTGCTACAAGCTGGCAGGCAAGAAGCTGGCGATTATCCCCATTCTCCGGGCAGGTCTGGGTATGGTGGACGCTATGCTGGATTTGATTCCCTCTGCGAAAATCGGACATATCGGCCTGTACCGGGATCCGGAGACCCATATGCCCGTGGAGTATTACTGCAAGCTGCCTGAGGATATCGGTAACCGGCAGGTGTTTGTGGTTGACCCTATGCTTGCCACCGGCGGCAGCGCCATCGCAGCCATTGATTTTCTGAAAAAGCACGGCTGCAAGCAGATTATTATGATGAACATCATCGGCTGCCCCGAGGGTGTGAAGGCAGTGCAGGAGGCCCATCCCGATGTGGATATTTATGTGGCAGCTATCGACGAGAAGCTCAATGAGCACGCCTATATCGTTCCCGGTCTGGGCGACGCCGGCGACCGTATCTTCGGCACAAAATAAATTGAAAACAGTTAGGGCGTGTTGCATTCCTTGCAACACGCCCTGTTTTATGGGGAGAATCTTTTTTGTGGCAGGTGTAGGGGCGGTCATTGACCGCCCGCTTATTTTTTCGAAAAAACACGATATTTCAAAGGGTTTCCAAAGGGGGAAGTGCGTAAAATGGTGGATGTAAAATTTGTTCGTGCCACTTCCCCCTTTTGGTCGTGGGAAGGGTCCGGGAAACCTACGAAACGTTTCCCGGCGGCTCTTTGCATACTTTCTCGCCGGAGAGAAAGTATGAACGCCCCTTAGATATAAAACGGGCGCGTTGCAAATAGCAACACGCCCGCTTGTTATTTTTTCTCTGCGTTGAGGGGGTCTACCACAATGTCCGGGTAGGGATTGGCAATGATGGTGCGGTGGGAGTGGTAAATCACCATACCGGGCTTCCGGTCCGGGGTTTTTTTCACCATCTTTACCGGGGTAACATCCACCGGAATGTTCTGTCCCGTGGCGGTTTCGGCATAGTAGGCCGCCAGCTGAGCGGCTTGGGTAACGGTGTCGTCCGGGGGTGTTGCGCCGCCGCAGGAAATAATCACGTGGCTGCCGTGGACCTTGGAGGCGTGGAGCCACAGGTCGTCTTTCCGCGCTAACTTGAAAGTCAGCTCGTCATTCTGCCGGTTGTTCCGCCCCACATAGATGGGGTAGCCGTCGGTGGATTCAAAACGCATGGGGGCAAGCTTTGCCACCTTGATTTTTCGCTTGCCGGCTGCGGCTTTCAGATAGCCGCCGGAAAGCAGCTCCTGCCGGATTTCTTCCAGCTCCGCCTCGGTTTCTGCCCGGTTTAGTTCGTCCAGTACGCTTTGCAGATACACGAGCTCCTGCTGTCCCAATTCGATTTGCCGGGTCAGCTCCTTTTCCGCTGTCTTCATACGGGTGTAGTCTTTGTAATATTTTGCCGCGTTTTGCTGGGGAGACAGCAGAGGCGACAGAGGAATCTCTATTTCCCCCATAGCTTCATCATAGAAGTCCTGGGCAAGGATGGCGGTTTGTCCCTTTTGCATACGGTGGAGGTTGGCGGTGAGAATGTCGCCCAGCTGGCGCAGCCGCTCCCGCTCCTTGCTCTCCAACAGCTCTTTTTCCTGTACAGCCAGCTTTCGTGTCAGCCGGGTGCAGAGATTCTGCACGGTTTTGCGCACTGTCTGGCTTTTTTGGCGCATTGCGTCTTTCCTGTCCCGCACAGTGTAAAATCCGTCCAAAAGCGCGGCAAAGGAGTCCTTTTCTTCGCTGCCACCGTACTGATAAATGGGGCAGAAGGCAAACTGCTTGGGCATACCGTCGGGGGCGGTATACAGATAAGGCCTGGGGTGATTCAAATGCTCTTTGAAAAAGAGCATTAGCTTCTGGCTGGCCGTGGAAATGTCCATTCCCTGGACTCTTGCGTCCGTATCCCCGGCGGCGAAAAGCGCCGCTTCCCGGCACACCAGAGGGGATAGACCGCCCAGGGTATCCATCAGCCGGTCAGATAGCAAATCTGCGCCGGTTTCCGTTAAAATCGGCGTAAAATCCCCGATTTCCGCGGGATTTTTCTTGTTGATTGGCTCCGGCAGCTGGTAGTACATACCCGGCAGCGCCGGCCGCTTGGCGGTCTCGTCCAGCCCCACCCGGCGCAGGCAGTCGATAATCCGCCCGTCAGACCCCAGCAGGTACAGATTGCAGGTTCTGCCCATCAGCTCGGCAACCAGCTTTTTTTGCACCGCATCGCCCATTTCGTCAATGCAGTCGAAGGTAAATTCCGCCCACCGCTCCATAGGGATTTGGGAAATGCTCGCCAGCCGCGCGCCGGAGAGGTGCTTGCGCAGGAGCATACAGAACATAGGCGGCTCAGCCGGATTTTCCGGACTGGCGGCAGTCAGGTGCAGCCGGGGGGCGGTGGGATTCATACCGAACAGCAGCTTCTGCCGCCCGGAGAGCCCTTTCAGGTGGAGAAGCACCGTGTCCCGACTGGGCTGGTGGATTTTTTCCACCCGGGCAGCGAAGGCTTTTTCCCGGATTTCTGCCAGTACTGCCGATAAAAGAAATGCGTCAAAGGCCATTTACTCGTCCTCTTTCATCATCTGTGCAAACAATTCATTCAGCCGCTGGGTGCGCCCCAGCAGATACAGCGCCCCAAACAGGGTCTCCAAGCCGGTGGCTTTGGCGTACTCCGCCGGCGTGGCGGATTTGGGAGCGGCGTGGGTGTGGGCATTCTTGCCCCGGCGGAAGAAGTCCTGCTCCTCCTGGGTTAAAAAAGGTTTCAATTTATCCGCAAAGGCGGCTTGGGCAGGGGCTTTTACCAGCGCCACCGTATCCTTGTGCAGATTCCGCACCGTATGGTCGCCGGCGGCGCACAGGTAAGTCCTGCACATCAGCTCGTACACTCCGTCGCCAATGAGGGCAAGCCCCAGATTGGAAACTTCGTTCACCTGCCGGGGAGTAAAATTCATTTGAAAATAATTTTCCAAAGCGTTCTCCTTTGATAAAAATGCGGGGGTGTCCTGCGACACCCCCGTAGGCTCATTATTTTGCGTTGGGGCCGGAACGCAGGGTAACATCGTGGTAGCCGCCCTCTACAATGGAGACAGAGGACACCAGAGTCAGCTTGGCGTTGGCTTGCAGATCGGCAATGGTCAATTCACCGCAGTTGCACATTGTGGACTTGACCTTGTACAGGCTGGCTTCCACATTGTCGTGCAGGCTGCCGGCGTAGGTAACATAGGAGTCAACACCCTCTTCGAAGGTCAGCTTGGTGTTGCCGCCCAAATCGTAACGCTGCCAGTTCCGGGCGCGGTTGCTGCCCTCGCCCCAGTACTCCTTCATATAGGAGCCGTTTACCAGCACCTTGGGGGTGGGAGATTCGTCGAACCGGGCAAAGTACCGGCCCAGCATAAGGAAATCAGCGCCCATTGCCAGCGCCAGGGTCATATGGTAATCGTGAACGATGCCGCCGTCGGAGCAGATGGGCACATAGATGCCGGTCTCCTTAAAGTATTCATCACGGGCAGCAGCCACTTCAATCAGCGCGGTAGCCTGTCCTCTGCCGATACCCTTGGTTTCCCGGGTGATGGAGATAGAGCCGCCGCCGATGCCCACCTTAATGAAGTCCGCGCCGGCCTTGGCCAGGAACAGGAAGCCATCCCGGTCAACCACGTTGCCTGCGCCGATCTTCACATCGTCGCCGTAGTGATCCCGCACCCACTTGATGGTGTTGGCCTGCCAGCAGGAGTAACCCTCGGAGGAGTCGATACACAGGCAGTCAGCGCCGGCAGCCAGCAGAGCAGGCACACGCTGGGCGTAGTCCCGGGTGTTGATACCTGCGCCAACCAGATAGCGCTTTTTGCTGTCCAGCAGCTCCTGGGGGTTGGCCTTATGGGAGGCGTAGTCCTTGCGGAATACGAAGTACATCAGATGGTCGTTTTCGTCCACAATGGGCAGGGTGTTCAGCTTGTGCTCCCAGATAATGTCGTTGGCGGCTTTCAGGGTGGTGTCAGCGGGGGCAACCACCATCTTCTCTCTGGGGGTCATAAAGGTAGAGACCTTTTCACTGCCGTCCATACGGGAAATTCGATAGTCCCGACCGGTAACGATACCCAGGAGTTTTCCGTTGGCAGTGCCGTCATCGGTGATGGCTACGGTGGAGAAGCCGTTGCGCTCTTTCAGCGCCAGCACATCGTTGAGGGTTGCGTCGGGGGTCAGATTGGAGGCGGAGACCACAAAGCCTGCCTTGTGGCTCTTGACCCTGGCAACCATAGCCGCCTGGGATTCAATGGACTGCGAGCCGAAAATAAAGCTCAGGCCGCCCTCTTTTGCCAGGGCAATGGCCAGGGTGTCGTTGGAAACCGACTGCATAATGGCAGAGGTCATAGGTATGTTCAGGCTGATGGCAGGCTCTTCCACGCCCTTGCGATACTTGGTCAGCGGGGTGCGCAGGGAGACATTTGCGGGGATGCAGTCTGGGGAAGTGTAGCCGGGAATCAGCAGATACTCGCTAAATGTGTGGCTGGGCTCCGGATAATAATAGGCCATAGTGGTTACCTCCTGAAAGCGTTGTGGGAGAAGGGTTTTTTCTCCGTTTCGACAGTATATATAAATGTGTATCTTATCATATCATACCCCAAAGGGGTTTGCAAGGGTGTAATCCGGGGAAATTTCGTAAAAAATTACTAAATTTGTTGCAATTTTTTTGGGAAAGTGGTATAGTGTACGATTAGAAAAGCAAGGGTATTTTAGAAATATCAGAAAGAAGGAGCCAAAGTATGGCGGTACAGGAAAAAATTCGCAACATTGCAATTATTGCCCACGTTGACCACGGTAAGACCACCCTGGTGGACGAGATGCTGAAACAGGGCGGTATTTATCGGGAAAATCAGGCAACCCAGGACCGGGTGATGGACTCCGGCGACCTGGAACGGGAGCGTGGCATTACCATTTTGGCGAAGAACACCTCCGTGCAGTATAAGGACTATAAAATCAATATTGTGGACACCCCGGGACACGCGGATTTCGGCGGCGAGGTGGAGCGCATTTTAAAAATGGTCAACGGTGTAATTCTGCTGGTGGACGCGGCGGAAGGGCCTATGCCCCAGACCCGCTTCGTGCTGGGTAAGGCGTTGGAGCTGGGCCACAAGGTCATCGTTGCGGTGAACAAGGTGGATAAGCCCGACGCCCGGGTCCACGAGGTGATGGACGAGGTGTTGGAGCTGCTGTTGGAGCTGGACGCCACCGACGAGCAGTTCAATTCCCCCACCGTGTTCTGCTCCGGCAGACAGGGTATTGCCAGTTACAGTCCCGACGAGCTGGGTACAGATCTGGTGCCTTTGTTTGACACCATTGTGGACTATGTTCCTGCCCCCCAGGGGGATCGGGATGCCCCCTTGCAGCTGCTGGTTTCTGCCATTGATTACAATGACTATGTGGGCAGAATTGCCGTGGGCCGCGTGGAGCGCGGCACCATCAAGGTGAACCAGGAAGTGGTGATTTGCGACTTTCACAACGAAGAAATCAAGCAAAAGGGCAAGGTTGTGGCGCTGTATACCTATGACGGTCTGGGCAAAACCGCCGTGCAGGAGGCTTCCGCCGGCGAAATTGTGGCGCTGAGCGGTATGGCAGACATCACCATCGGCAGAACGCTGTGTTCTCCGGAGACCATCGAGCCGCTGCCCTTTGTGAAAATCAGCGATCCTACCATCGAAATGACCTTCGCCGTGAACGATTCTCCCTTTGCCGGCCGGGAGGGCAAGTTTGTTACCTCCCGGAATTTGCGGGACAGGCTGGAAAAGGAGCTGCTGAAAGATGTTTCGCTCCACGTAACCGAGCAGGGCAGCGACGCGTTCAATGTGGCAGGCCGGGGTGAGATGCACCTGTCCATTCTGATGGAAACCATGCGTCGGGAGGGCTACGAATTCGCCGTTTCTACCCCCAGAGTGCTGACCAAGGAGATTGACGGCAAGCTGTGCGAGCCCATCGAGCGAATGGTGGCGGATGTGCCGGAGGAATGTATGGGCACGGTGATTGAAAAAATGGGCCGCCGCAAGGGCGACCTGCTGTCCATGACCCCTATGGGCAACCGCTACCGGCTGGAATTTTTGGTGCCGTCCAGAGGCCTGTTCGGCTACCGCAGCGAATTTTTGACCGACACCCGGGGCGAGGGTATTATGTCCTCGGTGCTGGAAAGCTACGCCCCTATGAAGGGCGAAATCGAGCGGCGGCTCACCGGCTCTCTTGTTTCCTTTGAGACCGGAGAGGCGGTAACCTACGGTCTCCACGCCGCCCAGGAGCGGGGCGCTCTGTTTATCGGACCCGGTACACCGGTGTATGCCGGTATGGTGGTGGGTATTTGCAGCCGGAACGAGGATATGAATGTGAACGTCTGCAAGAAAAAGCAGCTGACCAATATGCGCGCCTCCGGCTCTGACGAGGCGTTGCGGTTGGTAACCCCCAGAAATTATTCTTTGGAGCAGTGCCTGGAATTTTTGGCAGACGACGAGCTGCTGGAATGCACCCCCAAATCCCTGCGAATCCGCAAGCGCACCCTGGACCACAGCCAGCGGATGCGGGAGCTGATGAAAAAGCGCGCAGGACAGGAATAAGAATGCAAAATGCAGAATGCATAATGCAAAATTAAGGGGGTGTTGCGATATTTCGCAACACGCCCTGTTTCCATATTTATCTTCGCAGCAGCGGAAGCCTCCCTTTATACAAGGGGGCCGTTTTTTGTGCATTTACTTGTTTTGCAGGTAGGTATCGATGGCAGCGGCGGCTTTCTTGCCGGCGCCCATTGCCAGAATCACCGTTGCCGCGCCGGTAACCGCATCACCGCCGGCGAAAACGCCGTCCCGGGTGGTCATCTCGTCTTCGTTGACGATCAGACAGCCCTTGCGGTTGGTGTCCAGACCGGGGGTGGTGGAACGGATCAGGGGGTTGGGGCTGGTGCCAAGGCTCATAATTACCGTGTCCACATCCAGCACGAATTCCGAGCCGGGAATCTCAATGGGACGGCGGCGTCCGGAGGCGTCCGGCTCGCCCAGCTCCATACGGATGCAGTTCATACCGCAAACCCGGCCGTTTTCGTCGCCGATAATGGAAACGGGGTTGCACAGTGTTTTAAACTCGATGCCCTCTTCCTTGGCGTGGTGCTGTTCTTCCAGACGGGCAGGCATCTCAGCCTCGCCACGGCGGTAGACCACATACACATTCTCCGCGCCCAGCCGCATTGCGCAGCGGGCGGCGTCCATTGCCACATTACCGCCGCCAACCACGGCAACCGCCTTGGATTTCACCACGGGAGTGTCGTACTGGTCGTCGTAAGCCTTCATCAGGTTGGTACGGGTCAAATACTCGTTGGCGGACATAACGCCCTTCAAGGACTCGCCGGGAATGTTCATAAACATAGGAAGTCCCGCGCCGCTGCCTACAAACACAGCCTGAAAGCCCATTTCAAACAGCTCGTCGATGGTCAGCACCCGACCAATGACCATATTGGTCATAACAGTAACGCCCTGGGCTTCCAGCTTGGTGATCTCGTTGGCAACGATGGCCTTGGGCAGACGGAACTCGGGAATGCCGTAGACCAGCACGCCGCCGGCGGTGTGCAGCGCCTCGAACATAGTAACTTCATAGCCCCGCTTTGCCAGGTCGCTGGCGCAGGTCATACCCGCAGGGCCGGAGCCTACCACAGCCACCTTCTTGCCGTTGGATTCTGCTTTTTCCGGCATGGCGTTGATGTTTTCCCGATACCAGTCAGCCACAAACCGTTCCAGACGGCCGATGGCAACCGGCTCACCCTTAATGCCCCGGACGCACTTGGCTTCGCACTGGGTCTCCTGGGGACAGACTCTGCCGGACAGAGCAGGCAGGGCGTTGGTGGAGGTGATAATTTCGTAAGCGGCCTTGAAATCCCCTTCTGCCACCTTGCCGATGAACTCGGGAATCCGCACATTGACGGGGCAGCCCTCTACGCACTTGGGATTCTTGCACTTTAAGCACCGGCCGGCTTCTTCGATAGCCATTTCGGCGGTGTAACCCAGGGTAACTTCCTTAAAGTTTCGCGCACGCACCTTGGGGTCCTGTTCAGGCATGGGGGTTTTGGTTAAAGTCATATTTGCCATTTTCGTATCCTCCTTACTGAATCAGGTCCTTGCCCATTTTTTCAATGCGGCAGGCGTGTTTCTCTGTAACCTCTGCTTCCCGGCCCCGGTACAGGCTGTTGCGGCTCATCAGCTCGGCAAAATCAACCTTATGACCGTCAAATTCCGGACCGTCCACGCAGGCGAACTTGGTTTCGCCGCCCACGGTTACCCGGCAGCCGCCGCACATACCGGTGCCGTCCACCATAATGGGGTTCAGGGACACGGAGGTATGCACACCGAAGGGCTCGGTGGTCTTGCAGACGAACTTCATCATAGGAATGGGTCCGATTGCCAGCACTTCGTCAAACTGCTGGCCGTTTTCCAGCAGCTCCTGCAAGGCAACGGTTACCAGACCGTGCCGGCCGTAGGAGCCGTCGTCGGTCATAAGAATGAAATTGTCGGCAACCGCCTTGAATTCCTCTTCCAAAATGACGATGTCCTTGCTGCGGAAGCCTACGATGACCGTAACCTCCGCGCCGGCTTCCTTAAAAGCCTTGGCAGAAGGCAACGCAATGGCGCAGCCAACGCCGCCGCCTACCACGCAGACCTTCTTTTTGCCTTCCACGGGGGTGGGCTTGCCCAGAGGACCAACAAAGTCCCGAATATAGTCGCCCTCGTTCAGCTGACCCAGGGCGTTGGTGGCAAAGCCAACCTTCTGGAAGATAATGGTAACCGTACCCTTCTCCCGGTCATAGCCGGCGATGGTCAGCGGAACCCGCTCGCCGTATTCATCAATGCGGAAGATGATGAATTGACCGGCTTTCGCCTTCTTGGCGATGAAAGGCGCTTCAATTTCCATCAAAGTAACGCTGGCGTTAAGTTCTCGTTTGTGTGCGATTCTAAACATTTTCTTTCCTTCTTTCCAATAGCCTTATTTGCCGTTAGGCTGAATGCTTTCTAAAATAATGTCAATTTCCGGCTGGTTTACCGAAAGCTTGTGGCTGGGACAGTAAAATTGGAGAATCCAAAAATTCACTTCCCCCTCGTAGGTGGCCACGGTGTAGGTGTAGGGCGTGTCCACCACGGTTGCCTCATAGGAAAATACATAGCCGTCGCCAAAGGCCTCGGGCGTACTGTGCCGCTTGTTGGCGGATACCACATAGGCGGTGTATTCCTCTAAGGTCATTTTTTTTAGCCCGGCTTTCTTCTCCGCAAGACCCATAACAATCAGGGTGTCCTTGCCGTAAAGGAAATCCGCGTCGCCGGCAAAGCTCTCCTCCGACAGATTGATAAAATCTCCCGGCAGGGTCAGCTTCAAATCCTCATAAACATCGGTGATGCCCACCGGGTCGGAACAGCCGCCCAGAAGACACAAAACCACCGCCAAACACAGAGCCGCTGCAATGGGCCGCGCCATCTTATTTCTCCTTCAACAGGTCCCGGATTTCAGCCAGCAGCAGTTCTTCCTTGGAGGGAGCGGGAGGCTCTTCTTCTACGACAACTTCTTCCTCCGGCTTCTTGCCCAGCTCAGAGAGCTTGTTCAGGCCCTTTACCAGCAGGAACACAACAAAAGCAAGAATGAAGAAATTGATAACAGCAGAGATGAAATTGCCCCAGTTCAGGGTGTTCAAAATAGGATTGCCATCGGCATCCAGGGGTGTTTCACCCCACAGCCGGGGCAGAACAAGCTTCAACTCGGAGAAATCAATGCCGCCAAGGAAGATGGAAACGATAGGCATAATGATGTCGTCGGTTAAGCTTTTGGTGATAGTGGAGAAAGCAGCACCAATAATGGTACCAACAGCCAACGCCATAGCGTTGCCCTTAATGGCAAAGGCTTTGAATTCTTCCCAGAAACCGATCAGTTTTTTGTTCTTTTTCATTGGGGTTCCTCCTGTTTAGTTTACATAATATTTTTATATTACTTTTTCTCGATAATTTCCAGACCGCCCAGGTACTTCCGCAGCACTTCCGGCACTACGATAGAGCCGTCGGCGCGCTGGTTCTGCTCCACCAACGCCGGGAAAATCCGGGAGGTGGCGAGACCGGAGCCGTTGAGGGTGTGCAGGAATTCCGGCTTGCCGGTGGCTTCCCGACGGAAACGGATATTGCCGCGACGGGCCTGATAATCCCGGGCGTTACTGACGGAGGAAACCTCCTTGTAGCCGTCCATAGAGGGAATCA
>JAZRBN010000056.1:0-19766 GCA_045635105.1 Faecousia sp.
CAAGCTTTGGATGATTACATCTATTATTACAACAACGAGAGAATATCTCTAAAATTAAAAGGAATGAGTCCGGTACAATACCGAACTCATTCACAAGCAAGTTAATATAAAAATTTGTCTAAACTTTGGGGTTCACTTCAGTTTCTCAAAGCTCTTTTTATATACTATCATTACAGCTCTTCGCTTACTGCCAGCAAGAGAATACCGATAATAACAACGGCAATAAAGGCGTAGGTTTTCCAGGAAAGCTTTTCCTTTAAGAAAATACGGGAAAGCAGCAGCGAAACCACGCACACAGAGGAGAGAATGGGCGCTGCAACAGCGTCTACACCGCCGAGGGCATAAACATAGGTGAACTGACCTGCGGTTTCAAACACAGCAGCAAGGATCTTGTCCTTGTGCTGGGGTACTGAGCCAAACTTTACCTTTTTGGCTTTCATAAAGATGAACAGTCCCAGCGCAAACAGGGCAAATGTCAATTCGTAGCTGGTATTTGCTACGGCTTCGATGGTATCTTCGGTAACATCCACCAAAGGAGAATTGGCAACATCTTCAATCAGGAAAAAGCCGTCATCAAGGAAGGTGCCGAAGGCATCAAGCAGGGCATACACAAAGGGCATACAGAAGGCAACCACAGCCATGGTTTTGCCTAATTTCTTCTTTCTTGTGGTTTCACCGTGGTTTTCCAGGTAGCTGACACCCACAACGCCAATGGTAATAACCACAATAGCCACCCAGGTGAGAGGGGCGATTTCTGTTTTCATAAAAATGGCAAACAGAAGCGCGCAGATGACACCGGCAGTGTTCTCAATGGGGTCGGAGATGGATTCCTCCAAAAACCGCATTCCAAAATAGGAAAAGGCCATAGAGATTATGTAAAACAGAGACACAGGAAGATAGCGGAGGATATTTACGGGATTGTAGTTGATGTCCTGGGTCAGCAGGGTAAAAATGGCATGAGCGCCCATCACAACGCCAACCCACACGCAGATTTTCAGATGGGAATATTTTTCGTCAGGCTGTGCGCCTTTTTTATAAAAGAGTTCCGCAGTACCCCACAAAATAGCGGTACCAATTGCAAAAAATAACCAAGACATAATCGTTTCCTCCTTATAATTCTACAAGACCTGCATCAACCATTTTTTGCAGGCTCATTAAAATACCCAGCTTTGCGTGGCACCAGGTTAAGCCGCCCTGGAAATAGACTGCATAGGGGGGACGGACAGGTCCGTCGGCGGACAGCTCGATGGACGAGCCTTGCACAAATGCACCGGCAGCCATAATGACCTTGTCCTTGTAGCCAGGCATATCCCAAGGCAGGGGCGTGGCAAAGGAATCCACAGGCGCAGCGGCCTGGATGCCCTTACAGAAGGCGATCATACCTTTCTCGCTGCCCAGTTCCACGGCCTGAATAATGTCATGCCGACTCTCTGTGGCGTTGGGAACGCATTTGAAACCCAGAGGCTCATAGAGATTTGCTGCAAAAATCGCGCCCTTCTCAGCACCGGCAACCACTGTGGGCGCCAGGAAGAAGCCTTGATACAGCGAAGGCATCAGTCCTAAGTTTGCGCCGACTTCCTGTCCCAATCCGGGAGCAGACAGCCGGTAGGCACATCGGCTGACACAGCTTTCCGTACCGCAGATATAGCCGCCAATGGGGGCAAGACCGCCGCCGGGGTTTTTGATCAGACTGCCGACTACCATATCAGCGCCTACATCGGAGGGCTCAATGGTTTCCACAAATTCACCGTAGCAGTTATCCACCATACAGATAATGTCTGGCTTTACAGACTTTACAAAGGCAATCAGTTCACCGATTTGCCTTATGGAGAAACTGGGACGGGTGGCATAGCCTTTGGAGCGTTGAATGGTAACCATCTTTGTCTTTTCATTGATGGCTTTGCGGATGCTGTCATAATCAAAGCTACCGTCGGGCAGCAAATCCACCTGCCGGTAGGTAACGCCGTACTCAGCAAGGGAACAGGGACTTTCCCGTATGCCAATGACTTCCTGCAAGGTATCGTAGGGCAGTCCCACAGGAGACAATAGCTCATCACCGGGCAGCAAGTTGGCAGAAAGCGCTACCGTCAGCGCATGGGTGCCGCAGGTGATTTGGGGTCTGACGAGGGCGGCCTCTGTGTGAAATACATCCGCATAGACCTTTTCTAAATTATCCCGACCAACATCGTCATAGCCGTAACCGGTGGTAGCTGCAAAGCAGGCAGCGGAAACCCGGTTTTTCTGCATTGCGGCAATGACCTTTGCCTGATTGTGTTCGGCAATTTTGTCAATTTGCGCGAAACGATCCTTTAATTTGTCCAGCATTTGTTCACCGTAGGCGTAGACTGCGGGACTGATGCCTAAGGTGTTATACATTTCCAGCAATTCTTCCATTTCTCTTTACCTGTCGCTTTCAAATATTTCGTCTGCAAGATCCCGGAGCAGATCCGGTCTTGAAATAATCAGTCCTTTGTTTTCTTCGCCCAATATCAGCAGGGTATCACCGGGACGGATGCGGAACAGCTCCCGGGCTTCTTTGGGAATGACAATCTGTCCCCGGTCTCCAACCTTCGCAGTGCCGAAGACGCGCTTGGTATTGCCTTTTCCCAGAATGTGTTTACCACCGGCCATTTGGTACTCCTTTCCTACTTTTCATACTTTTCATACCTTCAAAAGTATAATAGAATCCGCCCCGGTTGTCAAGCGCGGGGCGGAAAATTATTAGTCTCTTCGCCGTCTTCCACCAAAGAGCAGAATCAGCCGCAGCAGCTGGGCAGCAGCCACCGCAACCGCGGCAACATAGGTCATGGCAGCAGCGGTGAGGGTCTTTCTGGCGCCTTTTTGTTCTTCATCCGTTAGGATTTGCGCATCTTCAATAGCCTGCATAGCCCGCCGGCTGGCATTAAACTCCACCGGCAGCGTTACCAGCTGGAACACAAGGCTCAGCGCAAAGCAGGCAATGCCCAGATACACCAGTGTGTAGGAATAGCTGCCAAGAGCGCCAAAGAGAATACCCAGCAAAATCAGGGGCATTGCCAGTCGGGAACCGATATTGGTAACCGGTATGATGGCAGCGCGAACCTTAATGGGGAAGTATTCCCGGGCATACTGCACTGCGTGTCCTGCCTCGTGGCAGGCAACACCGATTGCGGCGGTGGAAGCGCTGTCATATACACTGTCAGACAGACGAATGACATTGGTTTTCGGGTCATAATGGTCGGATAGATTTCCGGCAACCCGTTCAATTCTCACATTGGTAATGCCGTTTGCGTGTAATACCCGCAAGGCTGCGTCGTGTCCAGTAATCCTGCGGGAGGAAATTTGATTGGAATATTTTCTGAATGTACTGTTGACCCGTGCGCTGGCAACCATAGCAAGAATCAGACAGGGAAGTACAATCACGAGATACGTCCAGTCGAATCCGTAAAAATAATAGGGCATATTGCACCTCCTGGAAATTTATTATATCTAGTATACCCGTTTTCTGAAAAAAAGCAAGGGAAGTATCACCGAAACTTTACTTTTGATTTTCTCAGGTGTATAATAGAAACATTCCAAACAGGAGGAAGCGTATGGGCTTTTTGTACTTGCTGGAAAAGATTCGTGTTCCGGTCTTAAATGAATTTATGTTGGCAATTACAACCTTGGGTGAGGAAACCGCTTTTCTGGTTATTGCATTGGTATTATACTGGTGTGTGGACAAATATGTAGGGTATTATACCCTTTCTGTGGGGTTTGTGGGTACAATTTTTAATCAGTTCTTGAAGCTGTTGTTCCGAATCCCCCGTCCCTGGGTGTTGGATGCAAATTTTACCATATTGGAGCAGGCAAAAGATGCCGCCACCGGTTACAGCTTTCCCAGCGGTCATACCCAGAGCGCTGTTGGCACCTTCGGCAGCATCGCTTACACAGCAAAGAATAAACGGATACGGGTAGTCGCCATTGTAATTGCAGCGCTGGTGGCATTTTCCAGAATGTATGTGGGTGTACATACGCCGAAGGATGTGCTGGTGTCTGCAATACTTGCTGTGGGATTGATTTTTGCGCTGAAACCGTTGATTTTGGACAATCGCAGCAAATATATGCCAATTTTACTGGCAGCAATGCTTGTATTGGCGGTGGCTTTTTTGTGCTTTGTGGAGCTGTTTCCGTTCCCGGCGGATATGGATTTGCACAATTATCAGTCCGGTGTCCAAAATGCATACACACTTCTTGGTGCCTTACTGGGAATGCTGGCGGTGTATATTATAGATGAAAAATGGCTAAATTTCACTACGAAGGCAGTTTGGTGGGCGCAGGTTTTGAAGGTAATTTTGGGTCTTGCGCTGGTGCTGGTCGTGAAAAGCGGCACCAAGGAACTGCTGAATATGCTGCTGGGAGAGTATTTTGGAAGAGCTGTGCGGTACTGCCTTGTGGTAATCACAGCCGGCATTTTGTGGCCGCTGTCCTTCCGGTGGTTTTCCAGGTTAGGTGGTAAGGAGTAAGGTAAATGAAGGTTGCTCTTTTTGTTCTGTTGGCGTTTGCTGCGCTGCTGCTGGTCAGTGGTGGGTATATATTTGTGCTGGCCTGTGTTCGCAGGAAGGAGCTGCCCTGGTTGGAAGAGGAGATTAAGCAGACAGCCTATGGAAAATACTACGATAATATCCGGCTGGGCGACCGCTTTTTAAGAGAACATAATGCCACCGTGGTAGAAACGCTAAGCTATGACGGATTGAAGCTCAGCGCCCATTGGGTGCCTGCGGAAAACCCTAAGGGAACGATTCTCTTTGCCCATGGCTACCGTAGCAGTAAGCTGGTGGATTTTAGTCTTGCCTTTGAATTTTATCATAAGCAGGGAATGAATATTCTGGCGCCGGACCAGCGCGCCCACGGTAAAAGCGAGGGCAGGCTGATTACCTTTGGTGTGAAGGAAAGCCGGGATATGCAATCCTGGGTTGTGTATCATAACTGCGCGTTCGGAACTTACCCTGTGATTCTCAGCGGGCTTTCTATGGGTGCGTCTACTATGCTGTATTTGGCGGATGCGGATTTGCCACCCAATGTGAAAGGCATAATTGCGGATTGCGGCTTCACATCCCCATATGAGATTATAAAGAGCGTTTTTGAGCGTGTGATTCACCTGCCGGCAGCGCCAACCCTTTGGGTAACCAATTTTTTTACCCGCATTTTTGCGGGCTTTGGTCTGCGGGAAAAGGATACAAGGAATTCCCTCAAAAACAGCAAAATACCCGTTTTTATGATACACGGTACAGCGGACGGTTTCGTGCCTTGTGAAATGACACAAAAGGGGTTCGATGCCTGCACAGGAGAGAAGAAATTGCTGCTGGCTGAGGGTGCAGAACACGGCACCAGTTTCTTGGTACAAAAAGAGAAGTACACTGCAATGATTTGCGATTTTCTGAAACAGAACGTGGAGGACATTCAATGAATTACGCCACAATTAAAAACTGCGATATTGCCAATGGGCCGGGCGTCCGGGTAAGTCTGTTTGTGTCCGGATGTACCCACCATTGTAAAGGGTGTTTTAATGCGGTTGCCTGGGACTTTGATTATGGCCAGCCCTTTACCCAGCAGACAATTGATACAATTTTGAAAATGCTGGAGCCTGACTATGTTAAGGGGATTACCCTTTTGGGCGGTGAGCCCTTTGAACCGCAAAATCAGCCGGCAATTGTAGATTTGCTTCGGCAGATGAAGAAAAAGCTCCCCGAAAAGAGCGTTTGGGCGTTTTCCGGATACCTGTTTGATAAGGATATACTCTCCGGAAGGCTTGGTAAATGGGAAATCACAAGAGAATTTTTAAGCTATGTAGATGTGCTGGTGGACGGGCCCTTTGTGGAGGAAAAGAAGGATTTGAGCCTTCGCTTCCGTGGCTCTTCCAACCAGAGAATTATTGATGTGCCTGCGTCCCTGCGAGGAAATGAAGTTGTCCTTTGGGAGGATTGGCAGGGAAACGGAAAGGGGATTCGATAATGGATGCCATTCGTGTCAAAAAATTAAAAGAGAATGCAATACTCCCTACATATGGCACAGCTGATGCCGCCGGCGCGGATTTATATGCCTGCCTTGACGAAAGCATAGTCGTTAAACCGGGGGAATCCGCATTTGTGCCCACAGGTCTTGCTATGGAGATTCCCAAGGGTTTTGCAGGCCTCATCTATGCCCGCAGTGGCCTGGCTTGTAAGCGAGGTCTTGCGCCTGCCAATAAAGTGGGTGTAATCGACAGTGATTACCGGGGAGAGTTTATTGTAGTGCTGCATAATCACGGCGCTGCTGCCCAGGAAATTACCCACGGTGAGCGGATTGCCCAGCTGGTGATTACACCGGTATTTACACCGGGGTTTGCAGAAGTGCGGGAGCTGACAAATACCCACCGGGCTGCCGGCGGTTTTGGTTCAACAGGAAAATAAATATACCGGGTGTGATGTTTCACACCCGGTATGTTTTAGTAGAACAACAAATCCGAATAAGTGGGGTAGGGCCAGTAGTTCTTGTCTGTGAGTCGTTCCAGAAGGTCTGCCTGTATACGCATTTGCTCCATATCTGCAATGATTACGTCGTGGTAGTAGTTGACAATATTCTCTTTGCCCTGGGGAATTCCCTCTAAATCTCTTTGGAGCTTGTCGCAGAGAGCATACAGGGCATCGGTAGCCACGGACAATTGTGTTGCCAGTTGGGATTCTGCATTGCAGGGAATACCCAGCTGGTTTTTTGCCAGAATTCCCTTGCACAAATCCTTGCTGTAATGAATGGCTGCGGGAAGAATTTGATGCAGTACCATATCCAGACAGGTTTTTGCCTCGATATTAACGATCTTTCGATAGGCATCCAGGTGGATTTCATATCTGGCGCGGAATTCGTCCTCAGCGTAGATGCCGTGCTTGGTAACCAAATCGATATTTTTCTGGCTTATATAGGTGGGCAGGCAATTTGCTGTGGAGGGATAGTTGCTCAGTCCCCGCTTTGCAGCCTCAGCCTTCCATTCGTCGGAGTAGCCGTTGCCGTTGAAGAGAATTCGCTGATGCTCCGTAAAGGTACGGCAGACCAGCTTTTGCAGCGCCGCATCGAAGTCCTCAGCCTGTTCCAGCTCATCTGCAAACTTGCCCAGTTCCTCTGCCATAATGGTGTTAAGCACAATATTGGGACCGGCAATGGATTGGGATGAGCCAAGCATACGCAGCTCAAATTTATTGCCGGTAAAGGCAAGGGGAGAGGTGCGGTTGCGGTCGGTGGTGTCCTTGGGAATTGCGGGCAGAACATCCACGCCGATGCGCATAATACTCTTTTCCGGGTCCGTGTAGTTGGTGCCGTTGATAATGGATTCCACAACGGCGTTCAGTTCATCTCCAAGGAAGATGGAAATGATTGCCGGAGGCGCTTCGTGGGAGCCAAGCCGGTGATCGTTGCCGGCGCTTGCCACAGTGCAGCGTAGGAAATCCTGATATTCGTCCACACCCTTAATAAATGCCGCAAGGAACACCAAAAAACGGGCGTTCTGTCGAGGCGTCTTGCCGGGACTGAACAGGTTGCGTCCGGTGTCAGTGGACAGAGACCAGTTGTTGTGCTTGCCGGAGCCGTTCACACCGGCAAAGGGCTTTTCGTGGAGCAGGCAAACCAGATTGTGCTTGGCAGCGCATTTTTTCATCACCATCATAATGATCTGGTTGGCATCACAGGCGCTGTTTGCGTCGGTATAGATGGGTGCAATTTCGTGCTGGCAGGGAGCGGTTTCATTGTGCTTGGTCTTGGAAAGAATACCCAGCCGCCAAAGCTGCTCATCCAAATCCTGCATAAAATTGGATACGCGGGTGCGGATTGTACCGAAATAGTGGTCATCCAGCTCCTGTCCCTTAGGGGGCAGCGCGCCAAAGAGGGTGCGTCCGGTCAGCCGCAGGTCCTCCCGCTTGGCATACATATCCTTGGGCAGCAGGAAGTATTCCTGTTCGGCGCCTACACAGGTGAGCACGCGTTTTGTTTCGTTATCACCGAACAGACGCAGAATTCTGAGCGCTTCCCGGGATACCTCATCAATGGAGCGCAGCAGCGGTGTCTTTTTATCCAGCGCCGCACCGGTAAAGGAGAAGAAGCAGGTAGGTATGTAAAGACTTCCATCCTTTACAAAGGCAAAGGCAGTGGGGTCCCACGCGGTATAACCACGGGCCTCAAATGTGGCGCGCAGACCACCGGAGGGGAAGGAGGAGGCATCCGGCTCGCCGCGTACCAGGGATTTTCCGGAAAATTCCATAATGACCTTGCCGTCCTCGGTGGGAGCAATAAACGAATCGTGTTTTTCAGCAGTAATGCCGGTCATTGGTTGGAACCAGTGGGTATAGTGGGTAGCGCCCTTTTCAATAGCCCAGTCCTTCATAGCTTCGGCAATCCCATTGGCAACATCCAGTTCCAGCGGTGTGCTGTTTTCAATGCACTTTTTCCAGGAATTGAAAATGTCGGGATGCAGTCGTTGCTTCATAACAGCTTCATTGAATACATCACTGCCAAAAATCTCCGGAACATTCAGGTTTTGACTCATTTTGATACTTCCTTTCAAAATGAAATAGCGGTTGATTTTAATCGCATAATACTTCACATTAAATTCTATTCCAAAACCAATAAAAAAGCAAGGATAAATATTCAAAATACAATGATAATCATTCTTGCATTTTTACACAAAAAGGTGTATAGTATCCACAATATAATTTATATAAGAAAGTGTGATGGAAATGAACTATTCAACAATGTCCAAAGAACGGCTGCAAGCAGAATATAAAACTGTCAGTGAGCACTTTGCTTCCTGTAAGGCGCAGAATCTGAAACTCAATATGGCACGGGGAAAGCCCGGCGCCGGTCAGTTGGACCTGGTGAGTGATATTCTCAGCTGCTTTGTAGATGTATCTGAGTGCTTTACCGACGGCATTGATGCCAGAAACTACGGCGAGCTGGCAGGCCTGCCTGTGGCAAGAGCGTACTGGGCAGATGTGCTGGGTTGTAAGCCGGAGCAGACCTTTATGGGCGGCACATCCAGCCTGAATCTGATGTACGATGTGATTTCTAAGGCTTTTTCTCACGGCTTGCTCCACAGCCAGCGCCCCTGGTGCAAGGAAGAAACTGTGAAGTTTCTTTGCCCCAGCCCCGGCTATGATCGGCACTTCCGTGTAACCGAGTCCTTTGGCGCAACTCTCATTACAGTTCCTATGACGCCCACAGGCCCGGATATGGATTTGGTGGAGGAGCTGGTGAAAGACCCGCAGGTGAAGGGCATTTGGTGTGTTCCCAAGTACTCCAATCCCGACGGCATTATCTATTCCGACGAAACTGTCCGTCGTTTTGCCAACTTGAAGCCTGCTGCGCCGGACTTTACCATTATGTGGGATAACGCTTACTGCGTCCACGAATTTGACGGCGAATTTGTACCGTTCCCGGATATTATTTCTATGTGCGCCGAAGCCGGAAATCCTGATATGGTCTTTGAATTTGCATCTACATCCAAGATTACCTTCCCCGGCGCAGGTATCTCTGTTTTGGCAAGCTCTGAGGCAAACATCGCCTATTTTACTGACCTTTTCGGTGTGCAGATGATTTCTCACGATAAGATCAATCAGCTGCGCCACGTAAAATATCTGAAAGACAAGGCTCATACCTTGGAGATTATGAAGCGCCACGCAGGTGTCCTCGCGCCGAAGTTTGGCGTAGTTGCCGATATGCTGGAACAGGAGATTGCTCCCTGTGGTTTTGCAGATTGGAACCGTCCTAAGGGCGGCTACTTTGTAAGCCTCAATACCATGCCCGGTACTGCTAAACGCGCCTTGGCATTGTGCAAGGAGGCCGGTGTTGTAATGACCTCTGCCGGCGCAACCTTCCCCTACGGAAAAGACCCCCAGGATAGTAATATCCGTATTGCGCCCAGCCTGCCGCCGGTAGCGGAGCTGGAAAAGGCAATGGATGTGTTCTGCACCTGTTTGAAGCTGGCAGCTTTGGAGAAACTGCTGGGAATCAATGGATAAGGCCTTTGTCCCTTGACAAAGCCTATGTGATGGAATATCATTTGTATGTATACTATGTAGCCTTGGAGGACCTTCTATGATTACACCCAACGGCTTGTTTGCGGATGTGCCTGAACAGCAGTGGAACGACTGGACCTGGCAGGCAAAGAACCGCATTACCAATCTTGCCGAGCTGAAAAAATATATTACCCTTACCCCGGAAGAGGAGCAGGGCATTGAGAAGTGTCTTTCCGCATTCCGTATGGCAATTACGCCCTACTATCTGTCTCTGATCGATTTGGAGAATCCGGAAGATCCCGTCCGCAAGCAGGCGATACCGTCGGTGGAGGAGCTGTATTTTGCTCCGGAGGAGTCTGCTGACTCCCTGCACGAGGACACAGATTCTCCTGTGAAGGGTCTGACGCATCGGTATCCTGACAGAGTACTGTTTTTGATTACGGACCGTTGCGCGGCATACTGCCGGCACTGTACCCGTAGGCGTATGGTAGGTCAGACCGACAATGCGCTGCCCAGGGAGCAGATCGATGCCTGTATTGACTACATCCGGCAGCACCCGGAGGTGCGTGATGTGCTGGTGTCCGGCGGTGATGTGTTTATGCAGAGCGATGAAATGCTGGAATATGTGATTTCCTCCTTGCGCGCCATAGAGCACGTGGAGATTATCCGTCTGGGAACCCGCACACCGGCGGTTATGCCCCAGCGAATCACCCAACAGCTTTGCGATATGTTAAAAAAGTATCACCCCATTTGGGTGAATGTGCATTTCAATCATCCCAATGAGATTACACCCGATGCTGCCGCAGCCTGCGCGCGGCTTGCCGATGCAGGTATTCCTTTGGGAAATCAGAGTGTTCTGCTGGCAGGCGTAAATGATTGTGTTCACGTAATGCGCAAGCTTGTGAATGATCTGGTAAAAATCCGCGTGCGTCCGTATTATATCTATGCCTGTGATTTGAGCCTGGGATTGTCCCATTTCCGCACACCTGTCAGCAAGGGTATTGAGATTATTGAGGGTCTGCGGGGGCACACCAGTGGCTTCTGCGTGCCCACCTTTGTGGTGGATGCGCCCGGTGGTGGTGGGAAAGTGCCGGTCATGCCCAATTATGTGCTGAGCCAGACGCCAAATAAGGTGATTCTTCGAAATTTTGAGGGTGTGATCACCACCTATACAGAGCCGGAAAACTACAAATCCAGTTGCAATTGTCCTGTCTGCCGGGGCGAAAAGGATAATGTCTTAAATGGCATTGCCGGCTTGGAACAGGGAAAATCCTTGAATTTAGAGCCTACGGATCTACCCAGAAAGAAGCGCTTACACGGTTAAATAAAAATGAGTCGTCTGTTGACGACTCATTTTTTCTGCTTGTTTTTAATAAAGTCCAGTGTGGCGTGGAAGGAATTCACAGCCAAAGGATAGTTACCGGAGCTTTCTAATTCAGCGCCAGTTGCTTTTAGAATGTCTTTTAGAATTACCTCGGCAAACCAGGGATTTTTCACAAATAACGGTCCTAAACAGTTGGTATAAATGAGATTTTTCCATCTGGCGCCTTCTGCGCCTGTGTTGTTGTTTCCCATACCGTAAAGAACGGTTCCAAGGGGTTCTGTTACTTCCACATCTGCCATCATAATTTGAGATCCGACCAGCTCCTGCCCGGATTCGTTTATCCGGAAGTGCAGGTCATCACCCCATACGAATCTTCTTTCCTTAGCGGTCATATCTAAAAAACCAAGGCCGGTTACTGTGCTGCCGTCCTCCCGGATGATGGCATTGCCGAACATCAGTCCGGATGTACCGATAGCCAGCAAGTAGCCGCCGTTTTCCAGGTAGCTGCGGAATGCATCGGTTTGCAGTGCCGGAATTAAGTGGGAAAGAGTGGAAATTTCACCTGGCAGGAATATCAACAAATCCAGCTTTTCAAAAGGAATAGGATCGTCAAAATCCTCAATCCGCAATATTTCCACATCAATTCCCAGCTGCTTGCCGATTTCCGCCAGTGCCTGTACACTGCCCCGTTCTCCGTGGAGGTTGAGCAGGTTGGGATACATCCAGCCGACTGTTATTTTATTCATTGGATGCACCTCCCTGGGTTAAAAATCCTTTAATCTCCCGAGCGTGAACGGTGTTGGTCAGAATATAGATTACGTCTGCCTTTATGTCATCCAGATTTGCAAAAATCTCGTTCACGTCGTCGCTGTCGATGACGGTTACTTTTTCTTTATCCGCTCCTGCCAGGAGAAATCTGGCAGCAATATCGTGGGCAACCGTAGCGGAAAAGGCTACGAAATGTGTTGCATTGCTGGCTACCACCGGCGCAAAGTCGCAGTCAAACAGGTAGAAGCTGCCGGCGTAGTGGGGATAGAAGTCGGATACCCGGTACATACCCACAAACACAGCCTTTTCTCGTTTATCGTTTGCAATGATATCCAGCTGGGATTGGAGCGCCTCGGGATTCTCCTGCTTGCCACGCAGATAATGAATTTCCTTATTTTTGTAACGGATTACATCGTCGTGAGAGGCAGGGTTTGAGAATGTGGAAAAACCCTTTTGAATTTCGCTGTCGCTAAGACCAATGTTGCGGCACACAGCAATGCAAAGTGCGAAATTGTAAATGTAGAAAGGATTGTTGTAGGGAACAGTCCAGCGGGTATCACCGCAGGTAAAGGCATTTTGGGTAAAATCTACATCAGTAATAGTTACATCCGAATTTTCGTGGGAAGCATAACTGCATTTTGTGCATTGGAATGTGCCGATATTTGCCAAATTATAGCGCTTGTACGCGATGGGGTGGAAGCACTTGGGACAGGGGAGTGTTACGCCGTAAAAATCATCACGGGTGTAGGTTCGATCATTCTGCGCTACACTGAAATAAATGCTTTTTCCGGCACAGTCTTCCAGGCTGCGGCTGCGGGGTTCTTCATTGTTCAGGTAAAGTGTTATATCGGTGGAAATTGCATTGCGGAATTTCCGCAGAATGAAATCCGGATCACCGTTGCGCTGTACCTGGTCCTTTTGCAGGTTGGTAAGACCCAGATTTTTACCGGGTAAAACCCTGCGGATATGGGGAAAGCTGCGCTCGTCAATTTCCAGTACCAGGAATTCCTTGTTCAGCTTACCAAACAGAGTGGAATTTTTAATCAGTGTGGTGGCAACGCCGCCCATCATATTTGCGCCCTCTGTGTTGCAGGCAACCGTTTTGCCTGCAGAGGTTAGGGTATGATACAGCAGATTTGTGGTGGTGGATTTTCCGTTGGTTCCGGAAATGAAGTACACCTTGCTGTAATCAATGTTGCGAAATTTTGCTACAAAATCCGGCATCAATTTAATGGCAATCTTGCCGGAATAGTTACTGCCCCGCTGCTTATCTATGAAATTGACAGCAATAGCGATGAGCTTTGAAATCCATAACGTTAATATAAAACGCATTTGCCGCGTCCTCCAAAGTTCGTTTTCTGCTAGTATATCACATTTTGCCCGCGAAAACAACTGGCAATGCAGTTGCAGACTGCTACAAAAATATATTGACAAAAGGGGTTTCAAGGGTTATAATACACTAGCATTTGCGAGAGTGTTGGAATGGTAGACAAGCACGTTTGAGGTGCGTGTGGTTACGCCGTGTGGGTTCGAGTCCCATCTCTCGCACCAAAAAGAACAGGGAGGCATCGCCTTCCTGTTCTTTTTGGTATATGGTACATAATAAGTTGTAGCAAATTACATCAAAATATGCTATACTCCATTTAGAAATTGCAAAAGGAGCAAACTTATGACGCGATTTTTTGTAACGCCGGAGCAGATGCAGCCGGGCTTTTTGGTGCTGACGGGAGAGAATGCTGCCCACGCCAAGGTACTTCGCCTGAAAGAGGGAGAAGAGGTGCTGGTGTGCGACGGAGAGGGCAACGAATGTGTCTGTGCTGTCAGTGATGTCAGCGCCGGACAGATCAGTCTTGTGGTGAAAAGCCGCCAGGAGTCCAAAACAGAGGCAGCAATCCAGGCAAGTGTCTATATGGCATTTTCCAAGGGAGATAAGCTGGAACATGTGATTCAAAAGGCAACAGAACTGGGCGTATACGAAATCGTTGCGTTTCCCAGCAGCCGCTGCGTATCCCGTCCGGATGATAAAAGCCTGGCGAAAAAGCTGGAACGGTGGCAGAAAATTGCCGCATCCGCAGCAGAGCAGTCCGGTCGGGGCAGAATTCCGCAGGTAAACGCGGTTAGCAGTTACAAAGCGGCTCTGGAACGCTCTTCGAAGGCAGATAAGGCAATTTTGTTTTATGAAAATGAACAGGCAACTACCTTAAAGATGGCCTTACAGGATTCCTTTACTTCTATCAGCTTAATGACAGGCCCGGAGGGTGGCTTTGAGGAGAAGGAAGTAGAATTGGCAAGGAATATGGGACTGGATATTTGTACCCTCGGCAGTCGCATTCTGCGCTGCGAAACTGCGCCTCTTTGCGCTCTGTCTGCTGTGATGTATGCCAGTGGTGAGTTTTAAGAAAAATGCCGGTCATTGACCGGCATTTATTTATGGTATTTACTACCCGCTTGGATTCCCTCTGCCCGATAAATCTGTTCCAGCACCATAATTCTTGCCAAATGGTGTGGGAAGGTCATTGGACTCATAGATAGCTGGAAATCCGCCATATCTTTTAGCCTTTGCGCCATACCGAAGGAAGAACCGATAAAAAAGCAGGCGCTGCTTTTTCCGGAAAGCTTAACCTCTTTCAGCTTGTCTGCCAGGCGTTCCGATGATAGCAGTTTTCCTTCCGGCGTCAGCGTACAAAACCAGGCACCCTTAGGAATTTTGGCAAGAATCATTTCCGCTTCCTTTTCCAGTGCAGCAGCAATTTCAGCAGGGGAGGGGTCGTCGGTTAGACGCACCTCCGGTAATTCTAATAATTGAAATCGGCAGTAGCCTTTCAGGCGTTTTTCATATTCTGCCGCTGCGGACAGATAGAATTTTTCTTTTAATTTTCCCATTGCAATCAGCGTGATATCAAACATACAATCACTCCTCCTTCTCAGTATAGCACAAATATACTTCAAATTCCACAAATAAATTACAGGATCACACACCGTGATCCTGTTTGTTTTGAGATTGGTATTTTTTCTGAGTTGCCAGACCGCCGCGGATGTGCCGTTGGGCTTTGTTTACATCCAGCACCCGACGCACCTGTCGGTAGAGAAGTTTATTGTATTGGGGCAGTCTTTGGGAAAGGTCTTTGTGCACCGTGGATTTAGATATGCCGAAATGCTGGGCGGCAGTCCGGACGGTAGCACCGGTTTCAATTATGTACACAGCCAACTCGCAGGCTCTTTCCTCGATTGTTTCTGCCATATCGTTACCTCCCTGCTGTGTCCTACCAAGAAACCTTATGACGCGAAAAAGAGGAATATACCTGCTTGACAGGGGGCATTAGAAAGGATAAAATGTAAAAGTAAGCGGAAATTCATAATTTCTACATATTGCTGTGCTATATTGGCTGTGAAAGGGGGAGGCACCTTGTTTGAAATAAATAAGAAGACTTTTTGGCGTGTGTTTTTAGGTGTGTGCGGCTGCATTATTCTGTATTGGCTGCTTCACGAAACAGAGCGCGTTGCGCAATTTTTCAGCGTCGTTTCCGGTATTATAGCCCCGTTTGTGTTCGGCGGTGTGCTGGCCTTTATTTTGAATGTGCCTATGCGTGCGTTTGAAAATTCTTTGCTGAAAAAGATGAACCGCGGCAAATTGAAACGGTTGCTTGCTGTGATTTTGACCTTTATTGCGTTACTTCTGGTGTTGGCGCTGGTGTTTTGGCTGCTTATACCGCAGATTATCAATGCGGTAAACTCTCTGATTCCGAGTTTGTATGAATTCTTCCTGGAAAAACAGGCTGATGTAACAGAGCTGCTTAACGAGAATCCGGAATTGATGGACTGGCTCTATCAGAATACGGACATAGAGACGATTAAATGGGATACCCTGGTTAAGGATGCGCTTACGAAGGTGGGCGATATTGCATATACCGTTTTGGGTAGCGCTGTGTCTGCAATCGGTAATATCTTTACCGGCGTATTCAATGCTTTGGTAGCAATTGTATTTAGTGTTTACTGTCTGTTCCAAAAGGAAACCCTTGCGCGTCAGGGAAGAAAGCTTTTATATGCATTCACCAAAGAAAAAACAGCTGACGGCATTATTCGCGTTTTGCGGCTGACCAATTCCACCTTTTCCAACTTCCTGTCCGGTCAGTGCGTGGAGGTTTGTATCCTCGGTTCGCTGTTTGCCGTTTGTATGGCGATCTTCCGGATGCCGTATATTCCGCTGATTAGCGTACTGATTGCGGTAACAGCCTTTATTCCCATTGTCGGCGCGTGGATTGGATGCGTATTGGGCGCATTTTTGATTCTTGTGGAGAATCCTCTTTTGGCGGTTTGGTTTGTTATTATGTTTGTCATTCTTCAAATGACAGAGAACAATTTGATTTATCCCCGGGTTGTGGGCACCTCTGTTGGCCTGTCCGGTATGTGGGTGCTGGTTGCAGTGTCCTTAGGTGGCAAGTTTATGGGCGTGTTCGGAATGTTTTTGATGATTCCGTTGGTATCCGTGCTGTACACGCTACTGCAAGAAGCTACGCATAAGCGGTTGAACGCAGCTTCCATTGATCCGGATAAGCTGTCCCCGCAGCCGCCTATTTTGCGTTCTAAATTTAAGGAAAAGCGGGAAAATAAAAAGCAAATGCACTTGTTAAAGAAACTGGAACGAAGATCCAATAAAGTTAAGAAATAATAGAAAGGCGATGGAATTATCCATCGCCTTTACTGTTTGGTGAACTCATAATTTTCAAATTTTAGCAGGTCGCCAACATCTACATCCGCAGGCAGCAGCGCAATGGCTACCTCCGATACAACGCCGGTATCTACATAGCGAATGTAGGCGTAATCGCCGCGAATATCAATCACAGTGCAGTTCATAAACCCTCCTTGTGAAAACCCGCCCCTGAATTTTCAGGGGCGGGTGATGTTTAGGAATTAGTCCTTGTACATTTCAACCAGTTTCAGCAGGTGCTCGTAACGCTCCTTAGCGGCAGCCTCGTTCTTAGCGAACAGATCAGTTGCGCGCTCGGGGAATTCACGGGTCAGACGTGCGTAACGGGCTTCGTTCAGCAGGAATTCCTGATAACCGTCCTTGGGAGCCTTGCTGTCCAGCTGGAACTTGCCGGTTTCCTTGGAGGGATCGAAGCGGAACAGATTCCAGTAGCCGCATTCCACAGCCTTCTTCATCTCGCTCTGGCAGTTGGTCATGCCGCCCTTAATGGAGTGCATCTCACAGGGAGCGTAGCCAATGATCAGAGAAGGACCGTTGTAGGCCTCAGCCTCACAGATAGCCTTGATGGTCTGTGCCTGGTTAGCACCCATAGCAATCTGCGCAACGTAGACATAGCCGTAGGACATTGCGATCTCAGCCAGGGACTTCTTCTTGGTCTCTTTACCGGAGGCTGCGAACTGAGCAACCTGACCGATGTTGGAAGCCTTGGAGGCCTGACCGCCGGTGTTGGAGTAAACTTCGGTATCGAATACGAAGATGTTTACATCCTTGTTGGAGGCCAGCACGTGGTCAACACCGCCGAAGCCGATGTCGTATGCCCAGCCGTCGCCACCGAAGATCCAAACGGACTTCTTGGACAGGTATTCCTTTTTGGACAGAATGTCAGCCACGGTGTCGCAGCAGACCTTAGCTTCCAGGTTTGCAATCAGAGCCTTGGTAGCTTCCTTGTTGGCTTCACCGTCATTGAAGGTGTCCAGCCAAGTCTGGCAGACAGCCTTGCGCTCATCGCAGCAGGTGTCTTCCATAACCTTGCGAACCTTGTTTGCCAGGGACTCACGGATCACTGCCTGTGCAGTGTACATACCCAGACCGTGCTCAGCGTTGTCCTCAAACAGGGAGTTGGACCATGCAGGACCACGACCTTCAGCATTGACAGTGTAGGGAGAGGTAGCAGCAGGACCGCCCCAGATGGAGGAACAGCCGGTAGCGTTGGAGATGTACATACGGTCGCCGAACAGCTGGGTAACCAGACGGGCGTAGGAGGTTTCAGCACAGCCTGCGCAGGAGCCGGAGAACTCAAGCAGCGGCTTGCGGAACTGGCTGCCTTTGACAGTGTTGTCCATCATATCGGGCTTGTCTGCAACCTTGGCAATAGCGTAGTTGAATACTTCCTGCTGGTTGAGCTCCTGCTCCTGAGGAACCATAGTCAGCGCGCCAACAGGACATACCTGTACACAGACACCGCAGCCCATGCAGTCCAGGGGAGAGACAGCCATGGTGTAGGAGTAAACACCCTTGCCCTTGCCGGCCTTGACAGGAACGATCTTTGCGCCTGCGGGAGCGGCAGCAGCCTCAGCCTCGGTCAGCGCGAAGGGACGGATCGTAGCGTGGGGGCATACATAAGAACAGTTGTTGCACTGGATACATTTGGTCTGATCCCAAGTGGGAACGGTAACGGCAACGCCGCGCTTTTCGTAAGCGGAGACACCCAGGGGGAACTGACCGTCTTCCAGGTTAGCGAATGCGGAAACAGGCAGACTGTAACCGTCCATCTTTCCGATGGGCTTCAAAATGTTCTTGGCAACAGCCACAGTAGCGGCAGGGCCTTCCAGAACCTCGTCAACCTTCTTGTCCTCGGCGTTTGCCCATGCAGCGGGAACATCAATCTTCACAAAAGCGGTAGCGCCTGCGTCAATGGCATCCCAGTTCTTATCAACCACATCGCGGCCCTTCTTCAAATAAGAAGCCTCTGCGGCGGCCTTCATATAGCCGATGGCTTCATCACTGGGCATAACCTTTGCCAGTGCGAAGAATGCGGACTGCAAAATGGTGTTGGTGCGCTTGCCCATACCCACCTTGATGGCCAGGTCGATAGCGTTGATGGTGTAGAGCTGAATGTTGTTTTCAGCAATGTAGCGCTTGGAAGCGGCATCCAGGTGATGCTCCAATTCCTCCATATTCCACTGGCAGTTGATCAGGAATACGCCACCGGGCTTTACGTCCTGAACAATCTTAAAGCCCTTGGTGATGTAAGAGGGGTTGTGGCAGGCGACGAAGTCAGCCTTATTGATGTAGTAGGGGGACTTGATAGCCTTGTCGCCAAAACGCAGGTGAGAAACGGTAACGCCACCGGTCTTCTTGGAGTCGTACTGGAAGTAAGCCTGTACGTACTTGTCGGTGTGGTCGCCGATGATCTTGATGGAGTTCTTGTTTGCGCCGACGGTGCCGTCGCCACCCAGACCCCAGAACTTGCACTCGATGGTGCCGGCAGCTGCGGTGTTGGGGGAGACCTTCTCGTCCAGGGACAGGAAGGTGACGTCGTCAACGATACCCAGAGTGAACTCTTCCTTGGGCTCGTCCTTAGCCAGCTCTTCGTAAACTGCGAAGAAGGAAGCGGGAGTGGTGTCCTTGGAACCCAGGCCGTAACGACCGCCGATGACGGTGACGTTGTTGCAGCCGCACTTGGCCAGAGCCATGACGACATCCTGGTACAGGGGCTCGCCCTGGGAGCCGGGCTCCTTGGTGCGGTCCAGAACAGCGATCTTCTTGACGGTATCGGGGATAGCGGCCAGCAGATGCTTGGAGCTCCAGGGACGGAACAGGCGGACCTTGACCAGGCCGACCTTCTCGCCGTGAGCGTTCATGTAGTCAATGACTTCTTCGATGACGTCGTTGACGGAACCCATAGCGACAATGATGCGCTCAGCATCGGGTGCGCCATAGTAGTTGAACAGCTGGTAGTTGGTGC
>JAZRBN010000057.1:0-5062 GCA_045635105.1 Faecousia sp.
TATGGTGGACGATATAGGACTCGAACCTATGACCTTCCGCACGTCAAGCGGATGCTCTAGCCAGCTGAGCTAATCGTCCAAAGGCAGGAGTCATTATACCGAAGAATATAAGGTTTGTCAAGTCCTTTGTGAAAAATCATCCTGCAATTTCCACTTCCTCGGGTGTTTCCTCCACCTCAGACAGCTCAATAGTCATTTCGCTCTTGGGAATCAAAAATCTGCGAATGGCGAAAAGTCCGGCAATGCACAGCACGCTTGCCACATTGCTCCACGGATTGTCGTGGCTCAAAATCACCTGCCGGGCAATGGCCACAATCAGCACCTCCAAGGTATTGGCAGGGGTCATATCCAGCAGCATACGGACAAATTCCAATCCCACGACCAAGGTGAGAATGTTATGCAAATAGGTATTGATGGTGGCAAAATATGCATCCTCCGTGAACATCCGGTAAACTTCCATACCCAGCATTGCCACCAGCACCACCAGGGTAATCAGGGCAATAATCACTTCCAGGCTGTGCAGCACCTTATGAATCCAGGTCGCGGTTTTCTTATGCATAGCGTTACCTCCGTAAAATATCCTCCGCCGCAGACAGCAGCGCCTGCCGGTCATTGGGAATCTGTTCATTCTGCACTTGCTCCAAAAGCCAGCTTAGGACTTCTCCCATCCGGGGTCCCGGCGCAAAGCCTAATGTTTGCAGGTCCTGTCCATTGACGTGCAAATCCTTCACTGTCAGGCAGGCCTCCTCCGACAGCACTTCCTGCACAAGGTCGCGAAGCTCCCGATAATGGGAATCCTCACCTGTGCCCTTGCCGGAAAAATCCGCCTCCTGCAAGGTAAGCAATTCCCAAAATGCTTCGCGTCCGTATTTCCCCAGCCACCGGCGCAAAAGCCGCTTATCCGGCTCCAACAGCATCATATGGTGGGCAATGAGAAATACCACCCGCTCCCGCAGCGCCGTAGGCGCTTTCAGCGTCAGCAGCAGTTCCTCTGCTAACCTTGCGCTGATCTGGGCGTGGCCGTGGAAATGGCCTCTGCCGGTTTCGTCCATATAAAAGCTCGCTGGCTTTCCGCAATCGTGAAGCAGCGCCGCCCACCGCAACGACAGGGTCGCGGGGGTTTTCTCCACCACTTGGGCAGTGTGGGTATAGACATCGTAAATATGGTGGGGCGTGTGCTGCTCAAAGCCCACGCAGGGAGCAAGGGGCGGCAGCACCTGGGTCAAAACAGCGCTGTAATCCAACAAATCCTTGGCCGTTACCAGCGGCAGAAGTTTACATAACTCTTCAAACACCCGTTCTCTTGCCAGCTTTTCCATTGTGGAAGCCAGCGATTCCATCGCTTGCAGGGTATTTTCCTCCGGCGTGAGCCGGAATCGGACAGCAAACCGCACACCCCGCAGAATCCGCAGGGCATCCTCGGTGAATCTCTCCATAGGCGCGCCCACCGCCCGCAGAATCCGGTTTTGCAAATCCTCCCTGCCGCCGAAGGGGTCAATATACCCCCGGGCAGGGCTGTACGCCATAGCGTTAACGGTAAAATCCCGTCGCGCCAAATCCGCCTCCACATTGGGCACGAACCGCACCCAGTCCGGATGCCGGCTGTCCCGATAGCCGCCCTCTGTGCGGAAGGTGGTAATTTCAATCACCTGACCGTCAACCACCACACCAATGGTGCCGTGTTTTTCACCGCTGCGCACCAGAGTATGGTCTGCAAACAGTCGGGCAACGTCCCCGGGAAGGGCATTGGTACATAAATCGTAATCGTGTGGGGTTAACCCCAGCAGAGAATCCCGCACGCAGCCGCCGACGGCATAGGCTTCAAAGCCGGCCTGTTCCAGGCGCTGCATACAGCAGTTCGCCGACTTGGGCAAATCCATACGCCGTCCTCCTTAATTCTGCTGAGGACGGGACGGCAGCACAAGATAGTCCGACGCCAGCCAAAGGCCGGCAGACAGATAGAACAATCTGTCCTGCCCCGCCAGGCACATACAGCAGCACAGCAGCGCCGCCTGACTGAAAAACACAAACCGGCGGTAATGCTTTACGGAGCCGGTCAGCTCCGCCCGATAATACATTGCCAGCAGAAGGAACAGCGACGCCAGCAGCTGGAACAGATACATCTGCAATTGGGGCTCCGCGCCCCACACCCGGCAGCAGGCCATTGTTCGCATAATCATATACGCTGCTGCGACACAGAAAAGCAGACCGTTGGGTTGCAGCTTGCGATACCGGCAATAGGCAGCGGCAATCAGCGCAGCGGCGCATAAAACACCCAGCACGGCAGACAGCACCGCCAGCGCACCGTCAACAGACAGGAAAAAGCCGGAAACGCCCATACCCACAGCGCCAATGGCGCTGCCCACAGCAGAGATTTTGGAAGCCGGAAACAGACCGGCATAGTCTTCCCCATCCCCTGCCCTGCGCGCCACCAGCAAAATGCCGCCCAGGACCAGGATCGCCAGCACAATGGACAAAATTCCGGCAATATGATTTCCGGGCAGCAGTCCCTTGCTGTCCGTCATAGAAAGCAGCACCACCCGCATAGCAAGACCCACTGCGCCTGCCAGCAGAGTAATCCAGGGAAAGAGATTGGTTTTGGAAGAATTGCCCATAAAAAATGCCTCCTGTGCGCCGTTTTCGCGCTGCGCGTACATATTTAAGAGTATTATACCAAGCTTTCCCGGTGATTTCTACCCTTTTTGGAAAATTTACTCTTGTTTCTGTCAGGTTTAAGGGGTATAATAGATGCAAATTTTGGATTTGTAAACGGAGGCTACGCTATGCTGCGTTATATTGCACTCATACTGGCGCTGTTGGCGGCGGTGGGGGTCTGCCTGGGAGCAGGCGGATTTGCAGATTTTAACTGGCTTTGGATTCTGCCGGTGAGCTTTTTAGGCAGCCTGCTGGCAATGGTAATTCTTTTATTTCTCTTCGCGTGGATTGCCTGCACTTTGGTGGATTTGGACAAGCCCCAGGAAAAGGACAGTCCTTTTTACCGGCGGCTTACTTACATTTTAGCCGACACCGCCACCTGGCTGCTGCGGATGCGTGTGCATACCCGCGGCTTGGAGCAGACGCCCAAGCAGGGGCGGTTTTTGCTGGTATGCAACCACATTTGTGATTTGGACCCGGTGGTGCTGTTTTCTTATTTCAAAAAAAGCCAGCTGGCATTTATTTCCAAACGGGAAAACACCACTATGTTCCTTGTGGGCAAGGTGATGCACAAGCTGATGTGCCAGCTGATCAACCGGGAAAATGACCGGGAGGCGCTGAAAACCATTCTCACCTGCGTGCAGCTTCTGAAAGAGGATGCGGTGTCTGTGGCGGTGTTCCCGGAGGGGTACACCAGTATGGACGGCCTGCTCCACCCTTTCCGCAGCGGTGTGTTTAAGATTGCCCAAAAGGCAAAGGTGCCCATTGTGGTCTGCACCTTGCAAAACACCAACAAGGTCTTCAAAAATGCCAAACGGCTGAAACCCACAGATGTCCACCTGCACCTGCTGGGTATTCTCACCCCGGAGGATGTGCAAGGCCTAACTACGGTAGACATTGGAAACCGGGTTCACGCTATGATGGCGGAAGATTTGGGACCGGACCTGGTATTGGAAGAAAAGCCTTGATTTCACAAAGAAATACAGCTATAATAAAGTGTCATTTGGAAAAAGACGGAGGTTAGAGATATGAAAAACAGCGAAAAAACCTTGGATATGATTGTGAATCTGTGTAAGAACCGTGGCTATGTGTATGCCGGTTCCGAGATTTACGGCGGACTTGCCAACTCCTGGGATTACGGCCCTTTGGGCGTGGAATTTAAGAACAATGTGAAAAAGGCGTGGCTGAAAAAGTTCGTGCAGGAATCTGACTACAATGTGGGTCTGGATGCTGCCATCATTATGAACCCCACCACTTGGGTTACCACCGGCCACGTAGGCTCTTTCTCTGACCCCTTGGTGGACTGCAAGGGCTGCGGCTCCCGTCAGCGGGCGGACCAGCTGATTTCCGCTTCCGAATCCGGCAAGCTGGTAAACGTAGATGCCATGGACACCAAGGAAATGAACGCATTTATTGAGGAACACGAGGATGTAGTCTGCCCCGTCTGCGGCAAGCATCACTTCACCTCCATCCGGAACTTTAACCTGATGTTCCAGACCAAGATCGGCGTTACCGAGGACTCCTCCTCCATCGCGTACCTGCGTCCGGAAACCGCCCAGGGTATTTTTGTCAACTTTGACAACATTCAGCGCACCACCCGGAAGAAGCTGCCCTTCGGCGTATGCCAGGTGGGCAAGGCATTCCGTAACGAGATCACCCCCGGCAACTTCACCTTCCGTACCCGTGAGTTTGAGCAGATGGAGTGCGAATTCTTCTGCCAGCCCGGCACGGACCTGGAATGGTTTGCTTACTGGAAGGATTTCTGCAAGAACTGGCTGATTTCCCTGGGCATTAAGGAAGATAGCCTGCGGCTGCGTGATCACGATCCCGCTGAGCTGGCCTTCTACTCCCGGGCTACCACAGACATTGAATATCAGTTCCCCTTCGGTAACGGCTGGGGTGAGCTGTGGGGCATTGCCGACCGTACCGACTACGACCTGGGCCGCCACCAGGAGGCTTCCGGCAAGAAGCTGACCTACTTCGACCAGGAGCGCAACGAGCACTATATCCCCTATGTCATTGAGCCCTCCCTGGGCTGCGACCGTGTGGCGCTGGCATTCCTGTGCGAGGCTTACGACGAGGAGGTTGTGGGGCAGGATAAAAACGGCAAGGACGATGTGCGAACTGTGCTGCGTCTCCATCCGGCGCTGGCGCCCTTTAAGGCTGCGGTGCTGCCCCTTTCCAAGAAGCTCTCCCCCAAGGCCGAGGAAATCTACCGCGAACTGCGGAAAGACTTTATGGTGGACTTTGACGATGCCGGCTCCATCGGCAAGCGTTACCGCCGCGAGGACGAAATCGGCACACCTCTGTGTATCACCGTGGACTTCCAGACCATCGGCGACGAGAATACCCCTGCCGATGACTGCGTTACCGTCCGCGACCGGGATACTATGGAGCAGGTCCGTGT
>JAZRBN010000058.1:0-17737 GCA_045635105.1 Faecousia sp.
CGGGGGTCATATCGTCGGGGACGAAGCAGCCGATGGAGGTGTCTTCTTCATCGCCCACGGGGGTGTCCAAGCTCAGAGTGTCGGCGGCGGTACGGTTTGCCTCGATGATCTTTTCCACGGGCAGACCCAGCTCGGCGGCGATCTCCTCCACGGTAGGTTCGCGGCCCAACTCCTGGACCAGCTTCCGGTTGCAGCGGGTGGCCTTGTTGATGACCTCAACCATATGCACCGGCACCCGGATGGTACGGGCTTGATCGGCGATGGCTCTTGTGATGGCCTGCCGAATCCACCAGGTGGCATATGTAGAGAATTTGTTTCCCTTTGTCCAATCGAATTTATCCACCGCGCGAATCAGGCCCGTGTTGCCCTCCTGAATCAGGTCCAGAATGTGCAGACCGCGACCGGAGTACTTCTTGGCGATGGAAACCACCAGCCGGAGGTTTGCCTCGGTGAGCTTGTTCTTGGCGTACTGGCTGCCCTCGGACACCAGTTTCGCCAGCTCCACTTCCTCTTCTGCCGACAGCAGCTTGATCTGACCGATTTCTTTCAGATACATACGCACCGGGTCATCCAGATTGTACTCAGCCGCCAGATCCACCGGGTCAACCAGATCTTCCTCGTCCACATCGGACAGGTCGATCTCCTCGTCCAGCCCGTCGCCCAGCTCTAATCCGTCGCCAAGATCCAAATCCAGATCTTCGCTGACCACCTGGATATTCAGCGCTTCAAAGCTGTCGTAAATCTCTTCAATTTTCTCCGCAGACAGGTCCATTTCTTCCAAATGGGCGCGCAGCTCGGAAGCCCGGATCATACCGTCCTTGCGGCCCTGGGCAATGAGCTTTTGCAGGACGGCCTGCAAATCCTCAGGACTTTTGGCCGGTTTTTTTACTGTGCTCATACTGCAATTCCTCTTTTTCTGTTATTCGTGTTTTTTGTGCGTTTAGACTATACCTTGATTCTTGGATTTTGACAAGAGTTTTACAAAAAATATTTTCAAAAAAGCGCCTTTCGGCGGTTTTTGTCGCTCTCGCAGTACAGTATTCCCCGACTTTCCGCGAAACATACTGTTTACAATTTGGGCAAAATCCGTTATAATAAAAAACAATTATAAAGTGGCGGAGTTTGCGCTCTGCCCGGCAGATTCTTTTTGAGGTGCAGGCTATGACAGAGCTTTCCAAAATTCGCAATTTTTCCATCATTGCCCATATTGATCACGGCAAATCCACCCTGGCCGACCGGCTGTTGGAGGAATGCGCCGCCATCGACAAACGGGAGATGGAGGATCAGATTCTCGACTCTATGGACTTGGAGCGGGAGCGTGGCATTACCATCAAGGCAACGGCGGTGCAGCTGACCTATCAGGCAGATGACGGGGAGACCTATGCGCTGAATTTGATTGATACCCCGGGCCACGTGGACTTTAACTATGAGGTCTCCCGCAGCCTTGCCGCCTGCGAGGGCGCTGTGCTGGTGGTGGACGCGTCCCAGGGCGTGGAGGCGCAGACCCTGGCAAATACCTTTTTGGCCACCGACGCAGGCTTGGAGGTGCTGCCGGTAATCAATAAGATCGACCTTCCCTCTGCCCGTCCCCAGGAGGTCAAGCAGGAGATTGAGGATATTATCTGCGTGCCGGCAGAGGATGCGCCGGAAATCTCCGCCAAAAACGGCATTAACATTCACTCCGTTCTGGAAATGATTGTGCGGGATGTTCCTGCCCCCACCGGCGACAGAAATGCGCCTCTGCAAGCGCTGATTTTTGACAGCCAGTACGATTCCTACCGGGGTGTCATTGTCTACACCCGGATCAAGCAGGGCACTGTCCGGGCGGGTATGGATATTAAAATGATGGCTACCGGCGCTGTGTACAAGGTGGTGGAGGTTGGCACTATGAACCCCCGGGGTCTGACCCCCAGAGAGGCTTTGGGTGCAGGCGAGGTAGGCTATATCACTGCCTCCATTAAGACCGTTTCCGACACCCAGGTGGGCGATACCATCACTTCTGCCGAGAATCCTGCAACACAGCCGCTGCCCGGCTACCGGCAGGTGCAGCCTATGGTGTTTTCCGGTGTGTATCCGGCAGACGGCGCCAAGTATCAGGACCTGCGGGAGGCGCTGGAAAAGCTGAAGCTCAACGACGCGTCCTTTGTCTATGAACTGGAAAATTCCATTGGCCTGGGCTTTGGTTTCCGGTGCGGCTTTTTGGGCCTGCTGCATATGGAAATCATTCAGGAGCGGCTGGAACGGGAATATAACCTGGATCTCATTACCACCGCCCCCAATGTCTCCTACCGGGTTACCACCAACGACGGCGTTGTGCATATGGTGGACAATCCCCTGGATTATCCCGACCCTATGGATATTCAGCTGGCGGAAGAGCCCTTTGTGAAGGTGAATCTGATGGCGCCTCAGGAGTATGTGGGCAATATGATGGATTTGGCAACCTCCCGCCGGGGCGAGTTTAAGGATATGGTATACTTAGACGCCAACCGGGTGGAGCTGCACTATGAAATGCCCCTGAACGAAATTATTTACGACTTTTTTGACGCGCTGAAATCCCGCACCCGGGGTTACGGCAGTCTGGACTATGAGCTGATTGGCTACCGGCCCAGCCGGCTGGTGAAGCTGGACATTCTTCTTAACGGTGATATTGTGGACGCGCTGAGCTTTATTCTCTTTGCGGACAACGCCTATCCCCGGGCACGGAAAATCTGCGAGCGGTTGAAGGAGAACATCCCCCGCGCCCAGTTTGAAATTCCCGTGCAGGCGGGCATCGGCGGCAAAATTATCGCCCGGGAGACCATTAAGGCATTGCGCAAGGATGTGCTTGCCAAGTGCTACGGCGGCGACATTACCCGGAAGAAGAAGCTGCTGGAAAAGCAGAAGGAGGGCAAGAAGCGGATGCGTACCTTCGGTACGGTTTCTGTGCCGTCCGAGGCCTTTATGGCTGTGCTGAAATTGGATGAGGATTAAAGGAGACCCGATATGCCCCTGTTTTCCGGAAAAAACAGAACCCCACTGGGGATTTATATTCACGTGCCGTTTTGCCGCAGCAAGTGTCAGTACTGCGATTTTTACTCCCTGACCACCAAGGAGGACAAGTGGTTTGACGGCTATCAGGACGCGGTTTGCGCCCATATTAAGGAAACCGGCCCGTTGGCGCCGGACTATGTGGTGGATACTATTTACTTTGGCGGTGGCACACCCACCTTCTTCGGCGCTGACGGTATGGCTGCCATTCTCAATACCATTCGAAAAGCCTTTAAGGTGTCCTCTACCGCGGAAATTACCTTCGAGGCAAACCCCGATTCCGTGTCCGACCGGCTGCTGCGGCGGCTGTACAGCGAGGGCTTTAACCGGGTGAGTTTGGGTGTCCAGTGCGACAACGATGAAATCTTAAAAAAGCTGGGCAGACCCCACAACTATGCCCAGGTGGTGTCTGCGGTGAACCGGATTCGAAAAGCCAAGTTTAAGAATCTGTCGCTGGATCTGATGTACGGCCTGCCGGGCCAGTCTTTGCAGGACTGGGAACGGACCTTAACCAATGTGCTGCGGTTGCAGCCGGAGCATATCAGCTGCTACGGCTTGAAGGTGGAGGAGGGTACACCCCTTTACGAGTACCAGGAGTACTGCAATCTGGCTGATGACGATACCCAGGCGGATATGTACCTGTCTGCGGTGGAGATTCTCCGGCAGCACGGCTATCGCCAGTATGAAATCTCCAATTTCTGCCGCAAGGGCAATGTGTCCCGGCACAATTTGAAGTACTGGCACGGAGAACCCTACCTGGGCTTTGGGCCCAACGCCAGCTCGGATTTCGGCGGCAGCCGGTTTACCATTATCCGGGATTTGCCTGCCTACATTGAGGGCATTCGCACCGGCGGACAGGTGATTTCGGAGGTGCAGGAGGTTGCCTCCCGGGAACGGGCGGGTGAGTACCTGATGATGCGCCTGCGTACCACTGCCGGCATCAATCCCAGGGATTATGAGCGGCGGTATCTACTGCCCTTTGCGCCGCTGGAAAAGTGCTTGGAGGAATGCAGGCAGCGGGGTCTTGCGGTGAAAACCTACGACGGCCGCTGGCACTTGACTCCCAACGGCTTTTTGGTGTCCAACAGCATCATTTCCGATTTGCAGCTGATTCAAGAGAAATACTGATAAAAAAGGAACGGCCTGCGAGCCGTTCCTTTTTTGGGGCGATCATACTTTCTCACCGGCGAGAAAGTATGCAAAGAGCCGCCGGGAAACGTTTCGTAGGTTTCCCGGACCCTTCCCACGACCAAAGAGGGAAGTGGCACAAACCTTTTTGTTGCCATAGATTTTCCGCACTTCCCCCTTTGGAAATCCCTTAAACTGTTTTTTTGGTAACTTTCTTGCCGGAATAAGAAAGTTACCCGCCGGAGGCCTTTATTAAGAAAAAGCGTGTTGCTGACAAACAGCAACACGCTTTTTGGTTTTGTTATTTTGCAAGCTTTCTTTGAATCAGCTTCACCAGCTCCACCACGGGAATGACCAGGATGGCAAGCCCGATGGCGATGCCATACTCCGCAAGCCCGATGGGGGTAAAGCCAAAGGCGTTTGCGATAAAGGGAACTTCGATGACCAGTGTGGTCAGCAGCAGGCTGCCCAGCATAGCCGCCCACAGAATCTTATTGTGATTACGCAGGCTGAAAATGGACTTGCGCTGAGAGCGCAGGTTGAAGGAGTGGAAAATCTCGCACATACTCATCGCCAAAAATGCCATAGTCATACCGTGGCCGGATTCGCCGGCAGCACGCAGGGCGGCAAAACTGCCCACTTTGGGGTCCATCATCGCGCCGATGAGGTAGGCAACGATGGTAATAATCGTAACCAGTATGCCTTGATAAATCACATCAAAGCCCAAGCCGCCGGAGAAAATGCCGTCCTTGGAATCTCTGGGCGGGCGGCGCATGGTGTCCGGCTCAGCCTCCTCCATACCCAGCGCCAGAGCGGGGAAGCAGTCGGTAACCAGATTGATAAACAGCAGGTGTACGGGGTTTAACAGCACAAAGCCCATCAGCGTTGCGCCGAACACGCCCAGCACCTCGCTCATATTGGAGGCAAGCAAGAACTGGATGGCCTTGCGGATATTGTCGTAAATCCGGCGGCCCTCGCCTACGGCGGTAACGATGGTGGCGAAGTTGTCATCTGCCAGCACCATATCAGCCACATTCTTGGTAACGTCGGTGCCGGTGATGCCCATACCCACGCCAATGTCGGCGGATTTAATGGAGGGAGCATCGTTGACGCCGTCGCCGGTCATAGCGGTAATAGCGCCGTTGGCTCTCCACGCGGTAACAATGCGGGTCTTGTGCTCCGGTTGGACCCGGGCGTACACGCCGTATTTTTTCACAAATTCGCAGATGTCCTCGTCGGAAATGGCGTCCAGCTCCGCACCGGTAATGGCTTCGGAGGCGTCGGTGATGATGCCCAGCTCCTTGGCGATGGCAACGGCGGTGTCCTTATGGTCGCCGGTGATCATCACAGGACGGATGCCGGCTGCCCGGCACTCCTCAATGGCTGCCTTCACCTCGGGGCGCACCGGGTCGATCATACCGGTAAGTCCTATAAAGCACAGGTCCGTTTCCAAAAATTCCGGGGTGTTGTCGGCAGGCTTTTCTGCCCAAATCCGCTGCGCGGCGGCAAGCACACGCAGGGCCTTGTCCGCCATAGCCTTGTTGGCTGCCATAATTTCTGCCCGTTTTGCCTCTGTCATAGGCTTAATTTCGCCGTTTTCCAGGTAGCTGGTGCAGCGGGCAAGCACCACATCGGGGCCGCCCTTGGTATACTGGACGAACTTGCCGCTTACCTGGTGTACGGTGGACATCATCTTTCGTCCGGAGTCGAAGGGGGCTTCGTCCACACGGGGAGTTGCCGCTTCCAGCTCTGCTTTGTGCAGACCCACGGAGTAGGCAAAGTTTACCAGGGCGCATTCGGTAGGCTCGCCCTCGGCTTGGTTGCTGTCATTCAGGTTGGCGTCGGAGCACAGCGCCATAGCGGTGGCTACCAGCTGGGTTTCGCCCAAATGCTCCACAACGGTCATTTTGTTCTGGGTCAGTGTGCCGGTTTTGTCAGAGCAGATCACCTGGGTGCAGCCCAGGGTTTCCACAGCGGTGAGCCGGCGAATTACGGCGTTGCGCTTGCTCATCTTGGTAACGCCGATGGACAGCACCACCGTAACCACCGTGGCAAGTCCCTCGGGGATGGCGGCAACCGCCAAAGATACCGCAACCATAAAGGTTTCCAGAATGGCTTCCAGGTGGAAGTCCCCTGCCATCAGCAGGTTAAATGCAAAAATAAATACGCAGATGCCCAGCACCACAAAGGACAAGGTCTTACCCAGGCTGTCCAGCTTCTTCTGCAAGGGGGTTTCTTCGTCCTTTGCTTCTGCC
Organism: Faecousia sp.; assembly: GCA_045635105.1. Taxonomy (GTDB): domain Bacteria; phylum Bacillota; class Clostridia; order Oscillospirales; family Oscillospiraceae; genus Faecousia. Next base: position 6,411 of record JAZRBN010000058.1, read on the forward strand.
AGCGCGCCGGCAATTTTGCCCATCTCCGTGTCCATACCGGTTTCGGTGATGACCGCCTTGCCTCTGCCGTACACCACGGTAGAGCCCATATAGCACATATTCTTCCGGTCGCCCAGAGGAATGTCGTTATTTTCGCCTACCAGGTTCAGCGCGTCCACCAGCTTGTTCACAGGTACGGATTCGCCGGTCAGGGCAGCCTCCTCAATTTTTAAGCTGGCGTTTTCAATAATACGGCCGTCGGCAGGCACAGCGTCGCCGGCCTCCAAAATCACAATGTCGCCGGGAACCAGCTGGTCAGAGTGCAGCGCAATCTGCTTGCCGTTTCGTATGACCTTACAGGTGGCGGCGGTCATAGTTTGCAGCGCTTCGATGGCGGCTTCCGCCTTGCTCTCCTGGATCACGCCCAGGATGGCGTTCAGCAGCACCACTGCAATAATAATGATGACCTCTGCCCACTCGCTCTCGCCGGAGAGCATACCGGTCAGGGCAGAAACGGCCGCGGCAACCATCAGAATGATCAGCATAGGGTCTTTCAGCTGGGCAAGAAACCGTTGCAGCAGGGTGGGTTTTTCACCCTCTTTCAGCTTGTTGGGGCCGTATTTTGCCAGGCGCTCCTGGGCCTGGGCATCACTAAGCCCTCCGGTGTCCACACCCAGGTTTTTTAAGACCTGTTCGGTGGACAGAGTATAGGTTTTCTCCATTGAATCACCACTCCTTTATTGGTATCTTACCAAAAAAGACCCATGCACATACCTTGAAAAGCTGTGCATGAGTCTCATTCTCATAAGCATTCCGGGCGCAAGCGCCGGATTGACGAAATGCCGCAGGCAAAAATGCCTGGAATTACTCCCTCATGATGGTTTTACTATACCAATATTTAGGGAAAAAGTCAAGCAACAGCCGGGGAAATAGTTATATTTTAACATAATGGTTAAAAATTATTCTTTTTTTCGGTACTATCTTTTTGGCATCAGGCGGTGTATAATAAAGAAAAATAATAAAAGAGGAAGCATTATGAAGAAAGTGATGATTGCAGAGCTGCTTGTGCTGGCGTTACTGCTGGCGGTGGCGGCATATATTTGCGCCGGTCTTGCAAAGCCGACCTTTGCGCCGGAGGCTATGGAGCAGGGCAGCACCACCACCGAGTCTACCGGAGAAACCACCCGGGAGACAACGGAATTTGTCCCCTCCTGGAAAACCTATCCTGCCGACAGAAAGCTGCTGGCCCAGCAGTATTTTGTCTATGATTGCAAATCGGATACATTTTTGATTTCCTCCGGGCAGCCGGATGAGCGGGTGTATCCTGCCAGCATCACCAAGCTGTTTACCGCTTATGTGGCTATGCAGTACTTGCAGCCGGAGACGGAAATCACCGCTGGCGACGCGCTGGATATGGTGGCGTGGGGGTCTTCTGTTGCCAAAATCCAAAAGGGCGATGTGCTTACCGTCCGGCAATTGGTAGAAGCCATGCTGCTGCCCAGCGGCAATGATGCAGCCTATTTGCTGGCCTGCGAGGCAGGTCGGGTCATTCGGGATAATCCCCAGCTGGGGGCGATAAGCGCGGTGGATGTGTTTATGTCCCAGATGAACAGCCAGGCGCAGGCGGCAGGGATGACCGGCACCCATTTTGTAAACCCCGACGGCATTCACGACAGCAATCACTACACCACCTTTGCCGATTTGGCTGTGCTGGGCAAGCTGGCAATGGAAGATCCGGTGGTGATGGCGTACGCAGTGAAGGCAAGGGAAGAGGTGCAGCTCCACGGGGAAACAGTGAAATGGAAGAATACCAACGCTCTGGTTGACCCGGAAACACCTTATTACTGCCCCTATGCGGTGGGCTTGAAAACCGGACAGACCCCTTCTGCCGGCAGCTGTCTGCTCTCAGCCTTCCGAATGGACGATTGGGAGCTGCTTATTGGTGTGTTCGGTTGTCCCGAGGAAGAGGACCGGTTCGACGATACCTTGCAGCTGTTTAATCAGATTGTGCTGGATTGAGTATAAAAAATCGCCTGTTGAAAAACAGGCGATTTTATTTTTTAGATGAGGCTGCGGAAAATGGGCAGACTTCTTTGGATCTTCTCGTAGCTGACGCAGTAGCACAGCCGCACATAGCCGGGGCAGCCGAAGGATTCTCCCGGCACTACCAGCAGATCCTTTTCCTTGGCTCTTTCGCAGAAGGCCTCTCCGTCGCCGCCGGGCACTTTCACAAACAGATAGAACGCGCCGTCGGGCTTTGCTACCTCATAGCCTGCTTCCCGAAGTCCTGCATACAGCGCCTTGCGGTTGCGGTCATAGGTTTCCAGATTGGGTTTTAAGTGGGCGCACCGGGCAAGGACATACTGCCACAGAGAAGGGGCGCAGATGTGTCCGTAGCTGCGGGCAGCGCCGGCAACAGCGGTGTAGAGCGCCTGCCCGTCGCTGCACTGCCGGGGCACATAGATGTAGCCGATTCGCTCGCCCGGCAGGGACAGGGATTTGGAATAGGAGTAGCACACCACGGTATCCCGGTAAATGGTGGGGATAAAGGGTACTTCCACCCCGTCGTAGGCCAGCTCCCGGTAGGGCTCGTCGGCGATGATGTAGATGGGGTGTCCGTATTCCTCGGATTTCCTTGTGAGAAGCGCACCCAGCTGCTGCAAGGTTTTGCGGGTGTAGACCACGCCGGAGGGGTTATTGGGGGAGTTGATAATGATGCCTACGGTGTTTTCCGTGATGGCAGCTTCCACTGCGTCCAGCTTAATTTGGAAGTCCGGTACATCCGGCGGAACGATTTTTAAGGTGCAGCCGGCAGATTGGGCAAAGGGCTCGTATTCAGAAAAGTAGGGGGCAATGGCAATGATCTCCGCGCCCGGTACAGCCAGCGCCCGGAAAACTGCGCACAATTCGGCAGACGCGCCACTGCCCAGAAACAGCTCATCGGCAGTGATAGAAGTGCCGTAACGGCGGTTCAAATCCTCTGCGATGGCTGCCCGGGTAGCCACATTACCGGGGGCGCTGGTGTAGCTGTGTACCGCAAGGGGATCCATATTTTTCAGAATATCTGTAATGGCTTCTTGGATTTCCGGCGGTGTAGGGAGGCTGGGATTGCCAATGGTGAAGTCAAAGACATTTTCTTTTCCGATTACTTGGGCTCTTGCCGCGCCGTATTCCGCCAAATCCCGTATGGCGCAGCGGTTGTCGCCCATTTTATATGCGATTTTGTTGTACATAGGGGTATCTCCTTAAAGTTCGTAAAGGGGTGCAAGGGGATCAAAGCGCTGGGGCTTGTATGTAACTGAGCCGATGGGCTTACCCTCGATGCCGTATTTGGGATTGTATCCAAACAGGTTAACATAATGTTCCAAATCTGCTTTTTCCAGCTCCATAGCTTTCATTACCTCCACGGTGGCAATCACATCGTCCACCGCCCGGTGGGAGTTGACCACCTTGCCGGCAAGACCGTAGACCTCAATGGCGTTGCACAGCTTGTGGGGATAGCTGTGGCGGTCCTTGTAGACCGTCAGCAGATCCAGCTTGTCCTTGCCCTTCAAAATGGCGGGGTCTCCGCTGCGCAGCAGCAGGTAGAACAGAAAGCTCAAATCAAAATGGGCGTTGTAGGCCAGCAGCAGGGTGTTTCCCTCTATCATACGGGCGATGTCCGCGCAGAGCTGCGCCTTGGGAATGCCTTTTTCCTGCAAATCCTCGTTGGAAATGCCGGTAAGCTGCTGAATTTTCGGGGGTACAAAGCCCCCGGGGCTCAGCGCAATCAGCTCATCGTATTCCTCTACCACCACAATTTCGCCGTTGTGCTGCTCTACCACCACCGCGGCAAACTCGATAATCTCATCCCGGTTGTAGACCAGACCTGTGGTTTCTGTGTCAAACAGCACCAGCCGGTCATATTTTTCAAAAAAAGTGTCAAGCATCCTATTCTCCTTTGCGCAGCATCAGCGCCCGCTGAAATTTGCTGGCTTTTTCTGTTGCCAAATCAAAACGCTTTGCCAGCTCCCGGGCAAAATCATCGCACAGGGTGGTATCGCCGGATTTTAGCTCCACTTCCACCACACAAAGAGGCGCCTGCCGGCCGCCACCGGTGAGGAAGCCGCTGTCCAGCGCCAGCTCCAAAACACCCCCCGGCAGGGTTACGGTTTTGGCAAGGCGGGTGAATTTCGCGCCGCAGAGGGGGACCAGGCCTTCGCTTGTCAGCTGTGTCAGCTCCGGGGGACAACCCATTGCAACCAGTTTTGGGACAGCAGATGCGATACAATCGCATTCCGTCTCCCATTCTCCCCGGGCAGCGCCCTTGGGGGTTTTTATGGTGCAGACGGCTTTTCCGTTTTCCATTCTCCTGCGCAGGGTGTACCGCAGCCGGGAAAGACTGCCGGAGGGGGTATCGTAGTAAACAGTTTCCATTAAAATTGTTTCCGTGGGGCAGGAAAAGGCGCTGTCAATGGCGGCAAGGACTTCCTCTGTTGCCTTAAATTTCAATTCATACTCCGTAGCCATAGCTTGCTTCCTTTGTAAATTTTCCTCATTATACACCTTTTTTGCCCCCAACGCAAGAATCTTTCTCACATAACCTGTTCCGACAGAAAAATCACACCCTTCGTGATAGGATTTGTGTATATACGAAGGGAAGTGAAGGTATTGATTTCCATGCAATCCTATGTCCGCCGGGGGCGGCATACCCTGCGGCGCTGGGCGGTAGACCCGCGCATACATACTGCGCTTCGGGGCAGCGGCTATTTTTTGGCAGGCTTTGTGTTCAGCGCAGCGGCTTTGGGCCAGGGACTTCTGCCCCTGGCGCTGGCGCTGGTGTGCGCCTGCGGCGGTTGGTCGGCGGTGCTGGCAGCTGTGGGAGGCTTACTGGGGTATCGGGTGTTCTGGGATGCGGGACAGCAGCAGCTGGTCTGGCTGGCGGCGGGACTGTGCGTGGCGCTGCTGTTGGGTCAGCGGCGCATCAGCCGGGATAACCCCCTGCTTCTGCCTGCCATCGCGGGGCTAATTGTGGCATCCTCCGGGGTGCTGTTTCAGACCCTGAATATGGAGGATGCCCCCATCGCTCTGTACTTAATTCGGGTGGGACTGGCCACTGGTGGCACCTGGCTGTTTATTCAGCTCGGCAAGGGACGCAATCCGGTGTTGGAGTGGCTGCTGTGCGGACTGGCAGTGCTGGCGCTGGCGCAGCTTGTGCCGGTAAAGTGGTTTTGTCTGGGCTTTTTTGCAGCCGGCGCGCTGGTGGTGGCGGGAGCATTTCCTGCCGCGGCCATTGCAGGCTTGGCGCTGGATTTGGCTCAGGTAACACCGGTGCCGATGACGGCGGTGCTGGTGCTGGCGTACTTAATCCGGCTGTTGCCGGGAAAATGGGATAAATTTGCCAAATTCGCTCCGGGTGTTACCTATTTGCTGGTGATGTGGCTGTGCAATGTGTGGGATATTCTGCCCCTGCCGGCGCTTGCTTCCGGGGCAATCGTAGGCGCGTTCCTCCCAGTGCCTGGAAAGATTGCCCACCGCCGGGGAGAGACCGGGGCGGCGCAGGTGCATTTGGAGCTGGTCTCCGGTGTGCTGGCACAGACCCAGCAGCTACTTTTGGAAGCGCCGGAGGTGCCGGTGGATGAGGATGCCCTGGTAACCCGGGCAGCAGAACGGGCTTGCGGCAGCTGTCCTCACCGGAAAGGCTGCAAGGACACCCAGCGAATCGGTTTGCTGCCGGGACTGCTGCTCCATAAGCCCCTGCTGCAAACGGAGGAGCTGCCCATTATCTGCCGGAAAAGCGGTAGATTCCTGGCAGAGCTGCACCGCTCCCAGGAGCAGCTTCGCTCTATCCGGGCAGACCGGCAGCGGCAGAAGGAGTACCGGGCGGCGGTGATTCAGCAGTATCAGTTCCTGTCGGAATTTTTGCAGGACTTGTCGGACAGACTGTCCCGCCGTACAGACACCGGCGCGGTGTATTCTGCCCGGGTGGAGGTGTTTGGCAACCGTCCGGAGGAGGAAAACGGCGACCGCTGTCTGCGCTTTCCCGGAATAGAGGGGAAATACTATGTGCTGCTGTGCGACGGTATGGGCACCGGCCTTGGGGCAGTGCAGGAGGGTCGGGAGGCAGGCGCTATGCTGCGGCGGCTGCTGTCAGCCGGGTATCCTGCGGAGTACGCCCTGCGGAGCATTAACAGCCTTTGCGCCCTGCGGGACCGGGCAGGGGCGGTAACCATTGATTTGGCAGAAATTCAGTTGAGCACCGGTAAGGTGGTGCTGTATAAATGGGGGGCAGTGCCATCCTATTTAATCACTTCCGTGGGCGCAGAGAAAATCGGCGCAGCCAGTCCCCCGCCGGGATTGTCCGTAACCGATTACCGGGAGCGGACGGAGCGGCTTTCCCTGCGGCGGGGACAGCTGCTGGTGATGGTCAGCGACGGCGTGGGTGAGACGGAAGCCCTGCGGTGCTGCATAGATGGTGTGGGAAAAACGCCCGGCGAGGTGGCGGTGGCGATTCTTGCTGCCAGCGAGGCAGGCGGACAGGACGATGCCACGGTGGTGATGATTTCCCTGGAAGAAGCAGACGGATAAGAATGGACAATGGATAATGCAAAGCGGATTGTCGCTTGCGTTATAATTTTTAATTTACATAAACAAAACCGGCTCTCCTGAAGGAGAGCCGGTTGGCTGGATGTATTATTTATCGTCGTCTTTTCTTATATAATCCATAAATAATGACTGTGCCGCAAGTAGAACTGACCCAATCATTAGAAGAATCGACACATATAGCCAAAAATTAGATACATTGTATCTTATGTCAAAAATAAGTATGTATATGCTCAGTAGAAGCATAAAAATAGCAAGAATTAAGAATTTTGAATGTTTCATTTTATTGGTTCAACCCCGATACCTCAAAGTTATCAGCCATTGTATAAATCTTAGTTGTATCTCCAGTGAGAGATATTCCCATTATGCTAACACTCAAATTGTACGAGATTTGAAAGGAACTTGTGGAATCATGAGCATAATAAAGGGAAATTCTTGGCGATGCTGTGGAGGATGTTTTGTCTATGCTATATCGCGCATATCCTTCGTACAGTCCCTGCATAAATCCTATGTTACTTGGGATTTTATAAGAATATCCAGTACTGCATGCTTGAGACGGGTTTAAATCAACATATTGAACAGATTCTCCTTGATTGTTTAATAAATGCAATCTTAGGTTTCTATCACCTGGGATAGCCTCCCATCCGGGATACATATTCATAGCAAAAGAATCATTTGCTACCATTTTATGGGTGTGCCATTTGAAGGCAGGGTAAACCGTATAGTAAGAATCACCGTTTGAGGGGAAAACTTTTACACCTGCGACAACTAATGTCATATCCGATGAGGAGATGGAACCACTTCGAGGTGCAATGTCATTAGCTTCTATAAGGTGCCCATCTTCGGAAAAAGTGAATTCTTTTTCTGCATAACCACAAAATTCGATGGTATCAATGGTATCATCTATTGAACTTTCGTATATAAACGTTTTCTGCGGAATTGACATTTCGTCAATGAGTTTTTGCGGAAATCCAGATTCAATTAAAAATGTATCTATATTAACAGGTTGGGCAGAAACCGTCAACACACATACAGTTAGTGCCGCAACAGTAAGTAGAAATATTCTTTTTATTATCTTTGACATGTTAGAAACCTCCTCTCGGGTTGTGGCGGAATATGGAAAAATATAGTGTGATTTAGAACACCGGTATCGCCTCCTGTATGTCATTAGTTTTGATATAAGTATAATATAAAACTTAATTTTATGCAAGGGCAAACTTGCGACAAATAAAAACGGCTCTCCTTCGGGAGAGCCGTTTTTATTTGTGAATTTAGGCCTTGCCGGCGCAGCCCAGAACGTTCACCAGCTTGTGGCGGACGATCTCCTTGATGTTGGCGCGAGCGGGCTTCAAGTACTCACGGGGGTCAAACTTGCCGGGGTTGTCGTTGAAGAACTTACGGACAGTACCGGTCATAGCAAGACGCAGGTCGGAGTCGATGTTGATCTTACATACACTCAGGGCAGCAGCCTTGCGCAGCTGCCCTTCGGGCACGCCGATGGCGTTGGGCATCTTGCCGCCGTTCTCGTTGACCATCTTTACGTACTCCTGAGGAACGGAGGAAGAACCGTGCAGCACGATGGGGAAGCCGGGCAGACGACGGGTAACCTCTTCCAGCACGTCAAAACGCAGAGCGGGAGGAACCAGAATACCCTGCTCGTTCAGGGTGCACTGCTCGGGAGTGAACTTGTAAGCGCCGTGGGAGGTGCCGATGGCGATGGCCAGGCTGTCGCAGCCGGTGCGGGAAACGAATTCCTCAACCTCTTCGGGACGGGTGTAGGAAGCGGCCTCAGCGGACACATTCACTTCGTCCTCAATGCCGGCCAGGCTGCCCAGCTCAGCTTCCACCACAACACCGTGGTCGTGAGCGTACTCAACAACCTTCTTGGTGATTTCGATGTTCTCCTCGAAGGACTTGGAGGAAGCGTCGATCATAACGGAGGTGAAGCCGCCGTCGATGCAGGACTTACAGGTCTCGAAGGAATCGCCGTGGTCCAGGTGCAGAGCGATGGGAATGTTGGGGCACTCAATCACAGCAGCCTCAACCAGCTTTACCAGGTAGGTGTGGTTTGCGTAGGCGCGAGCACCCTTGGAAACCTGCAAAATAACGGGAGCATTCTCCTCGCAGCAAGCCTCGGTGATGCCCTGAACGATTTCCATGTTGTTGACGTTGAAAGCGCCGATGGCGTAGCCGCCGTCGTAAGCCTTCTTAAACATCTCGGTAGTAGTAACAAGAGCCATATGGAACAATCCTTTCTTATTTCTCGGGAATACCCGTATTTTTACGGCTATCATTATACCACAGTTTTTTCTATTTTCAATAGGTTACGGGGAAAAATATTGGAAACAGCTATTTACCTTTTTGGGGAAATGGAGTATAATGTTGTGGAATTTAATAAAAAACTGCAAGGAGTGCATACAAATGAAACTTTCCCCCCTGCAAATTGCAAGATATCAGTACAATCCCAAGCTGCCCGGTATGCTCCGTGGCGGCATTGCCGAGATCTGCGTGAAAAACGGCGGCGCAACCGAGAGCGTGGCCGATCAGGACAAGATCAAGGCCCTGTTCCCCAATACCTACGGCAAGAATGAGATCACCTTCCAAAAGGGTCAGAACACCTCTGCTGCCAAGAAGCAGGTGGTGGGCGTGATCCTCTCCGGCGGTCAGGCACCCGGCGGCCACAATGTTATTTGCGGTCTGTACGATGCGCTGAAAGCCACCGATAAGGACAATGTGCTCTACGGCTTCAAGGGCGGTCCCAGCGGCCTGCTGGACGACGATTATCTGATTTTTGACGATGAATACATCAACCAGTACCGCAATACCGGCGGCTTTGATATTATCGGCTCCGGCCGTACCAAGCTGGAAACCGAGGAGCAGTTCGCTGTGGTAGCGGAAAACTGCAAGAAGCACGGCATCACCGCTCTGGTGATTATCGGCGGCGACGATTCCAATACCAATGCTGCTGTTTTGGCTGAGTACTTTGCCGCCAAGAACACCGGCGTGCAGGTCATCGGCTGCCCCAAGACCATTGACGGCGACTTGAAGAACGAGGACATCGAGTGCTCCTTCGGCTTCGACACCGCCACTAAGACCTATGCGGAAATCGTAGGCAACATTCAGCGGGATGCCAACTCCGCCAAGAAGTACTGGCACTTTGTGAAGGTGATGGGCCGTTCTGCCTCTCACGTGGCGCTGGAAACTGCCTTGCAGACCCAGCCCAACATCTGCCTTATCGGCGAAGAGGTTGCCGCCAAGAAGATGTCCCTGGCGCAGATTGCCGATTACATTGCCGATTCCGTGGCAAACCGGGCTGCCAAGGGCTGGAACTTCGGTGTTGCCATTATTCCCGAGGGCATCGTGGAGTTCGTTCCCGAGTTCTCTGTGCTGATTGCGGAAATCAATGAGCTGCTGGCAGGGGAAAAGGCCGACGCCTTCAACGCTCTTCCCAGCTGGGATGAGAAGTATGCCTTCATTGAAAAGGGTCTGACCAAGGCGTCTATGGCTGTATTTGCCATTCTGCCCCAGTCCATTCAGCAGCAGCTGTTCTTGGAGCGGGACCCCCACGGCAATGTGCAGGTTTCTCTCATTGAGTCTGAGAAGCTGTTCTCCGAGATGGTCAAGGCCAATCTTGCCGCCCGGAAGAAGGCAGGCAATTATAGTGGCAAGTTCTCTCCTTTGCACCACTTCCTGGGCTATGAAGGCCGCTGCGCTTTCCCCTCCAACTTTGATGCTGACTACTGCTACTCCCTGGGCTACAATGCCTTTATGCTGATTCAGTACGGCTACACCGGTTACCTGTCCAAGGTGTCCAACCTGAGCAAGCCGGCGGATGAGTGGGTTGCCGGCGGTATGCCCATCACCAAGATGATGAACATCGAGCGCCGCCACGGCGCAGACAAGCCGGTTATCCGTAAGGCTTTGGTGGAGCTGGACGGCAAGCCCTTCAAGTTCTTTGAGGCCAACAGAGAACTGTGGGCTGTGGAGACCTGCTATGTCTACCCCGGCGCAATTCAGTACTTTGGACCTGCTGAGGTCTGCGACCTGACCACCAGAACTTTGGCTCTGGAAAAGGGTGAATAAATGATAAAGCACCGCAGATGGATTACCCATCTGCGGTGTTTTTTCTTTCAAAGGCTCCCTTGTGTAAAGGGAGCTGTCAGCGCAGCTGACTGAGGGATTGTTCAATGACAGAATCTAAGTATTCACAAACGCCACGAAAGTTGTTGTTTACTTCGTTGTTGGGAATACGAATTACTTTGAGACCGTAACTTTTTAAGAACTGTGTTCGTTCTGTGTCATACCGTTTGCTTTCTTCTGTATAGTGCCCACCGCCGTCCAATTCGATAACCAAACAAGCCCGGGCAGAATAAAAATCAGCGATATATTTCCCTAGGACTTTTTGCCGGGAGAAACGAACAGAGTGTGTCCGCAAGTAATCATACCATAAGTGCCGTTCCTCTTTGGTCATATTCTTGCGAAGCATTTTTGCGGCAGGGACAAGCTGCTGATTATGTTTTCGCTGCATAACAATCCCTCCGTCAAAAATCAAAGATTTTTGCCACCTCCCTTTACACAAGGGAGGCTTTTTACGTTTGTATACCTTGTAACTCAATGAGTTCCAGCGTTTGCTGTCCCCGCAGGGTCAGTCCCATACTGCCGTGGACGGGAAATTCCGAATACAGTCCCATATATGCCCCCGAAAGGGGAGTATAATCCAAGTAAATCAGCTGTTTCTTTTCAAGCAATTGGATAAACAGGCTGTA
>JAZRBN010000059.1:0-18902 GCA_045635105.1 Faecousia sp.
TGCTTTTTATTGCACAGATAGTCGATAATCATACCGCAGGTAGTGGTTTTACCCACACCGCCCTTACCGGCTACTGCAATTGTATAGGGTGTCGCCATAGACATTGCTCCTTTTTGAAAAGCTCCGGGACGCAAGCCACTTTCGCGGTCTGCGCCCATATCCGTACTAATATACTGTATCACATTCCGCTCACAAATTCAACTATTATTTCAATTAAGGTAATGATTGTAAAAAAATTATCAAACCGGCGTGAAAATAAAGACCTGGGTCAGCCCGTCACAAACGGCATGCACCGTCACTGCACCGCTTCTCCCCTCTTCCGCCGTCAATTCCACAGCTTTCCCTTTGAGGAAATCCCGGACATAGGCTACCGGGTCATCCGTCTCTACCTCATCAAAAAAGATGTCCCGCATCTGATTGTTGGGACACAGGTTTTGGATTTCCCGCACCAGCTCATATTCTGCCATTGTCATCACCTCTTTTTCAGTATAGCACAAGACTTTGCAAAATACGAGCGTTTCGACAAATAAGGCTTGAATTTCCAGCGCCTCTTTGCTATAATAACCCCACACGCAGGGTTAGTTCATCGGTAGAATTTCTGCTTCCCAAGCAGACTAGGCGGGTTCGACTCCCGTACCCTGCTCCAAATCAAGCTCCCACAGAAAATCCTGTGGGAGCTTGATTTTTGCCAAAAAGCATTGGTACACAAGGACTTTTGCCACTTTTGAAATTCTAATATTTTAGAATCCTCTCTAGCATTTTAGAGGTTTGTGGCTGAATTTTAGAGCAAAAACAGCCACGGATTCAGCCACGAACTATTGACTATAGCCGTCAGCCTTGGTAAAATGAAGAAAAATAAAGAAACGAGGTGGCGAACTATGGCAAAAGCAACCAAGCTCCCAAGCGGAAATTGGCGTTGTAAGGCGTACTATACGGACGAATATGGAGAAAGAAAATCAAAATCTTTTACGGCAGAAACAAAAAATGCTGCCGAACTGGCAGCAAGAGAATTTATTGAAGACAGGAAGCACCACGCCAAGCCAGAGAACAAGACACTTGGTGAATTGGCTGATTCGTATATCGAATCACAATTTCTTTCTCCCTCAACTGTTCGGGGGTATAAATCAATTCGCAACAACGCCCTTCAGTCTATTATCAATATGCGAGTGGGTTTGCTGACCGAGGACATATATCAAAAGGCGTTGGGAGAGTATGCTGAGGGCAGAAGTCCTAAAACTGTCCTTTCTGCCCATGTGTTTTTCAATAAGATTCTGAACAAATACGGAATTACAGTAGGCAACAGCGCAAGTCTGCCCCAAAAGGAAGACCCCGATATACAAATTCCCTCCATTGAGGAAATGCAGACATTTATGGAGAAGATAAAAGGTACTCGCCTATATCTGTACTGCCTGTTTTCCGTGTGCTTGGGTCTCCGCAAAAGCGAAACCATTGGATTGCAATGGGAAGATATTGATTTGGAAAACAGAAAAATCAGTATTAACCACGCCAAAGTTCGTGGCGAGGGTGGCGAATATGTACTTAAAGCAACCAAGACCAAGAAAGGCAAGCGAACACTGCACATTCCGCAAGTGTTGATGGACGCACTGGAGGAAATAGAAGACAAAAGCGGTTTTGTTATCAAAGAACCAGCCAAAGGAATGGAAAGCCTTTATCAGCGTCAAAGCAAGCGGCTGGACTTCCCGTATAACTTCCACGCTTTACGCCATTATTATGCTTCCATAATGTTAATGCACGGAATCCCCAACCGATACGCAAAGGAGAAAATGGGTCACGCATCTGAGGATATGCTCAAACGAGTATATCAACATACATTCAAGAACGTGACAGACCAACACGATAAGACGCTGGACACATTCTTTACAACGATGTTCAAAGAGAACAAATAACAGACTTCTGATTACCGGCAACGCTGGTGATCAGAAGTCTGTAAAGAAACAAGGGAAAGAACCGCTATGGCTCTTTCCCTTGTCTTTATGCTATTAAGGCTAATTTTGTTTCGTCATTCAACTTGAGGACATTGCAGAGCCGCCGAATGTCTTTGTATGTAAAGTTATCAACATTCTTAACTTTGTTATACAAAGAAGCCTGGGACATTCCCAATTTGGTGGCAAGCTCGGCTTTCGTATGTCCTGTCCATATTACATAGCGTTCAATTTCAATCTTGATAATCTTTGTCAGTTCTTCTTTTCTCTTCTTCTCTTTCTTCAGTTCCTTAGTCGTCATTCAAATTCTTTTCCTTTCTCTCAATACACTACTCTTTAACAAAAACTATCCATAATATTGGGGGGGCACTGCAGTTTACTGATTGTTATTCCATTGGGTCTGCAAGGCTTCGTCATAGGTCAAAAGGAAGCGCAGCTTCTGCGGCCTGTCTCGCCATTCGCCCTTCACATCCCTTGTCTTGCCTCTATTCTTTTTGATGAACGAGCCGTCGTCTTGCTCCACATAGAAGTCTCTACGCTTGGCTGTCAAGCCATAGCAGGTAAATCCTGCATCCGTATATACCTCACCTGTCTCATAGGCATGGTCGGCATAGGCAAACAAGGCTCGAACCTCGTGTTCGCCACGGAAGCGTTGTATGCTCTCCTTCAGAAACCAAGCAGCCAAGTCATCGGTATCGTGGTCGGGGTCAATGGAAAATCGACCTATTTCATAAAACCCTTGCTGTTCATTGGTATCAAGATTAAAACACCCTTTTGCAGTTACTTGTGAGGACATTGTGTTGAACACAGTAGCAGCTATCAGCTTGTCCTTATGTACCAAGCCAAAATAATAGCCGCTGCGGAAGGTGTTCCCTTGCTGTGATAGGTAGTGGTGCTTTGCGAAGAAGCATTCGCAAGCACCTCTTGTGATTTTGTTAACCTTGTATTCGGAATAATTCATAAATCAAATCCCGCCTTTCTATAATTTGTTGGTTTACATAATTTTTATAGTGGAAATATAGAAGAGGGGGAGGGCAGCAACATATATTGCATAAAAACAAAAAACATTGATTACCGGCAACGCTGGTGATCAATGTTTTTTACTCGTTTTTCTGTAGTCTATCTTATTAAAGCCTTGGAATGGTACAGCCAACGGATGACCTTAACCAGTGTGATTGACTTATTGATAATATTTAGACTGACTTATTTAGCGGTTTGGCTTTCGCTGGCTGTATCATTAAAGCAACCCAAGGCGCACAACTGAATGATTGAGAGTTTGGGTGCAATCTCTATAAAAATTGCAGGGTCTACCGACCGCTCCAAAAAAATGTGAAGCGTGTGGAACACACCGCCCTGTGTTCCTACAAGTTTGGTTGCTTGATACTCGTTTATATTGCGAAAAATACTGGTGAGCAAGTAAAAGAACAGACAGTGGCAGATAATGGCTGCTAGCTTACGGATTGTTAGCTTAAATCAGCGCAGTTCGGCGCCCCATTGTGAAAAATATGAGATGCCGTTGAGTAATCATGTTTAAAAGGTTGGGTAATAGCGAAGGATAGCACACGCATAGCACAATTATGTTTCGGTGCAGGGATGAACCTGTTAACACGCAGAGCAGATGCGTAAATGGTTCGTCAATCAGGCAATGGATTGACAAGTCAGGGTGGCAAAGAAAAATGCATACGGAAACCTCGCCTCTAGGACGTGTTATACGTAGCGGACTTATCCCTTTGAATTTTCAAAGGGATAAGTCTGTCCATTCTGCTCCGTTTGCCTACATAGGACGTGAACGTTTGGGATGCAAAAACGGGTCACGTCCGTTTTTTGTGCGACACATTCGTGTCCCACCGCCGACCCACATATATGTCCCAAACCAAAAATAAGCAGGTGCG
This sequence comes from Faecousia sp., assembly GCA_045635105.1. Taxonomy (GTDB): domain Bacteria; phylum Bacillota; class Clostridia; order Oscillospirales; family Oscillospiraceae; genus Faecousia. The sequence goes on from JAZRBN010000059.1 coordinate 3,836, forward strand.
CCATAAACGCACCTGCTTTTGGTTATTCTCTTTCGTAATGGTCTATGTAATCCCGCTCTCTCTCCTTGGTGATGAAGTCCATAAAGAAGTCCCATATGCTTCTTCCGTCTCGGGTGACCTGTTGCTCCATCCAATCTTGCTGTTCCCATGCTTGTTGCTGCAAGTCGGAAATCTCACCTCTTGCATAGGTAAGTTTAATTTCTGCTTCATTTGCCCTTGCCCTGGCATCGTTAAGCTGTTCGTTTAATTCTGCCACCCTGCGGCGCTGGTTAAGCTCCCTTTTTAGCTTCTGCCCCATTGCTGATAGGCGCTCGATTGCTTGCTTCATCCAAGAACTTGTCTCCGCCTTGCGGCGCAGTTCTTGGTAGTCCGTTTCCTTTATTGTAACGGTTGCAGGCGTTACCTGCTTTGTGATGGGGTTCTTTTTCTCGGGATGGTACTGCACCTCAATTTCGTGGTCGGGGCCATCATAGGCTGCTTGAACAGCCTGCACTAAACCTTTTTCAGCCCGAACAGTATGTAACTCGTCCTTGGCAATTTCCAGTTCCTCAGCCGTTTTGGTAAGCTCTTGGGATAGGATTGCTGTCTGCTCCTGTAATTCCTGTAGCTGTTTTTGTGCTTTATAGGTGTTTGTGTCTAAGTGTTCCTTTCCGCCTGTGCCACGCACCACAACAAAACCAGCGTGGGCACAGAGGGTTGCTAAGAATTGATTCTCTCGGCTTTCCCATTGCATTTGAGCGGTGTTGTTGATACCCTGCGATATAAACCCTTGCTGCTCCAACGCTTTGGATAGCGAGCTTTGGGTTGCCATTCCTCTGGTGAATCCGTCCCCGACAGGAATATAGTCGATGTGTACATGACCCACCTGCGAGCCGTTCACGCCCACAGATTCGTCGCAGTGATAGTACAAGCCGCAGAGCTTCAAATGCGGATTCCGTCTTTCCCAATCCTCGGTGAAGGCTCGCAGGATTCTTTTGCCGTCATTCTTGCTGCAAATGGGTGTGCCGTCTGCTTTCTTGCCATAGATACCGATGATAAGCTCATAGACAGGCTTTTTCTTGCTATCCTCACATATCTGCTTGTAGTAGTCGGTGATTTGGCGGTCTTCCCTTTTCTGCTTTGCATTGTAGGCTTGCACAGCTTCACCGAACAGTCTTTCGTATGCTGCCTTTGGGTCTTCATCCAGCCATACCTCAAAATGTCCGTTGGGGTCGATGTGGTCTTCCTTTGCGATTACCTTTGGATTGCGGAGGTTGTGTTGTCTTGCCACTTGGCTGCCATTGTGGGTTGCGATTGTTACTTCGTTTTCGATTTCCATTGTCTTGCCCCCTTTCTGTTGTTTTACGTTAGTATAGACGACCGAGCAGAGGGGGCATGTCAATGGCAATAACCCAATATTACTTTCGGCACGCCAAAAGTATTGGGTGGCTGCGGCCAAGGACAAGAACGGCAACCACAACGCATCTTTCAAGATGCAGCTTTCTGAGCACCGGCAACGCTGGTGATCAGAAAGCCTACAGAAGACAACACCTTGATTTCTTGTGGTCAATCAAGTATAATTCAGTTAGACGAACTTGAATTTGATGAACTGCTAACAATAATTGGATTTGCTAAGGTAGGTGTGGTACATGTTTGTTCGCGTTTTTGATAAAGAAAAGAATACCTATTATAAATCAATGGTCTATGCAACAGTTGGTATCGGCTGGTTTTTGCAATATATTGTTATCAACCCTCATACACATAGTTTTGAACTGGTTGATTACTTGGATAAGCAGTATCAACCCGCAAAACCTCTCGTAGAGATAATCCAAGCTGACCACGCAGAGTTTGTTGTATATGAAGGCTCCCAAATGCTCAAATACAAGCAGTTTTGCAAAACAAATGGGCAAAGGTTTGTAGATGTTAAACGGATGATGGGTTATCGGGATGTACTGGAAAACCACGCCTTTGTTGCAGACATTTTGACCAATCATTCCGTTCACTTTGATACCTACAAAATCTCCGCTCGAAACCTTAGCGATACGGCAGAGTGGAACTATATCCTTACCCAAGCAGATGCCGATGATTTTATGAAGAAGTTTGTCGGCTTCCATGATAGTACCTTAGAGAAAATCAGCTATTCTGAATCCAATTCATCGACCATGGTAAATGCCGTTTTCGATAACAGCGGATGGTTTGGCATTGTTGAGTTGTGTTTTGAGGGTGTTCAAATGCTGAAAATCATGCCTGCAACAGAGAATTATTCAAGAGAAATCTTCGAGTCGTCTTTGATTGTAGAAAATGAGAGTGTCTTTTGGGCGGATGCTTATATGGAGAAACCGAATTATTCGTATGATGGTAGTATAATTAGAGCATTAAATCTCAAATGGAGAAAACTCTGAGTGCATAGCTGTTTGACAAATTTCAATATGTCGAGCAGTTTCCGAACCGAAACGTTTCTAGAATTTTAGAATCAATTCAGCCACGAAAACAGCCATAAATGCAAAAAAGCGTTGATGCACAACACTTTTTGTCGGGTTCGACTCCCGTACCCTGCTCCAAAGAAAGACCCACCTCCAACGGGGTGGGTCTTTCTTTCACATAGGAAAGGGAGTCGAACCCATCTGAATGCAACAGTCCGGCAAGAAGCCAACGCCTTGATTTCTTGCAGTCAATCAAGTATAATTCAGTTAGACAAACTTGAATTTGGTAAAGGCGGTGTAGAGAGATGGAAATCATTCTTGGAGGCATTGCAGTATTTTTATTGGGTTTATTTATGCTTTTGTTTCCATACAAGTATTGGAAATTCTCTGAAAGTTGGAAAAACAAGAGCGGTGCAGAGCCAACAAGCCGCTACATAATCGGTGTACGTATAGGTGGATGTGTCTTCATGATTATTAGTTTGATAGCGATTGTTGTTTGTACATAAGTTTTCAAAGTAAAATTTGTCGAACTGTTACCCAGTTTAATAACAATAAGACCCACCGTCAAGGTGGGTCTTTTCATACTTTATCCCTCTTCCACAACAATCTCTTTCAGCATCAGCCCGGGATTCCGCTTGCAGGTAAAATCAATGGCCCAGAAGCTACTGAACACCAGCAGGTTCCGCCCCCGATAGTCCTCCAAAAGCTCCGCGTCGCTGCCAAGATTCAAATCGCCCAAATCCCCGGGATAGCTGTCAATGAGACGAATCTCCTCATAAGGGAGCATATCCATCCGCAGATCCACGCCGTACTCATTCTTCATCCGGTACTGGAACACATCAAATTGCAGCGTGCCAACCACGCCCACGATAACCTCTTCCATACCGGAATTGGGCACCTTGAAAATCTGAATAGCGCCCTCCTGGGCAATCTGCTCCGTACCCTTGACGAACTGCTTGCGCTTCATAGAATCCTTTGCCGACACCCGGCAGAAATGCTCGGGAGCAAAGGTGGGAATGCCGGAATACAGGAACTTCTTATTTGCCACAGTGATGGTATCACCGATTGAAAAAATACCCGGGTCAAACACGCCGATCACGTCGCCGGCATAGGCCTCGTCCACGATTTCCCGTTCCGCCGCCATCAGCTGCTGGGGCTGGGACAGACGCATTTTCCGGCCGCCCTGCATATGATAGTATTCCGCATCCCGCTGGAATTTACCGGAGCAGATTCGCATAAACGCCAGCCGATCCCGGTGGGCCTTGTTCATATTGGCTTGAATCTTAAATACAAAGGCAGAAAAATCCGGACTGAACACATCAATCTCTCCGCAGTCTGCCACCCGGGACAGAGGCGGCGGAGTCAGCTTCAAGAAATTCTCCAAAAAGGGCTCAATGCCGAAATTGGTCAGCGCAGAGCCAAAGAATACCGGGCTCAATGTACCGCTGCGCACCGCCTCAAAATCCATCTCCCGACCGGCAGAGAGCAGCTCCACATCGTCAATCAGCTGCTGATGCTTGCTCTCAGAATCCAAAAGCTCGGCTACCTTGCTATCGTACAAATCCACTTCCAGCTTGTCTGCCTTGGCCTTGCCGTTGAGGCCGGAGAAGAACAGCAGCTGGCTCTTTTCCCGGTCATACACGCCCTGAAAGTCCTTGCCGGAGCCGATGGGCCAGTTCATAGCATAGGTTTCAATGCCCAGCTCCCGCTCCACCTCATCCAGCAGGTCAAAGGGGTCCTTGGTCTCCCGGTCCATCTTGTTGATAAAGGTAAAAATGGGAATGTGCCGCATGGCACAGACCTTAAAGAGCTTTCGCGTCTGGGGCTCAACGCCCTTGGCGCCGTCAATGACCATCACCGCGCTGTCAGCAGCCATCAGTGTGCGGTAGGTATCCTCGGAGAAGTCCTGGTGGCCGGGGGTATCCAGAATGTTGATGCAGAAGCCATTGTACTGAAACTGCATCACCGAGCTGGTAACCGAGATACCGCGCTGCTTTTCGATCTCCATCCAGTCGGAGGTGGCGGCGCGGGAGTTCTTCTTGCCCTTGACCACACCTGCCTGGGCGATGGCGCCGCCGTAAAGCAGGAATTTTTCTGTTAAGGTGGTTTTACCGGCGTCGGGGTGGGAGATAATCGCAAAGGTCCGGCGACGGCTGATTTCTTCCATTAAGGTTGACATAACTTTCCTCCATATATGGTTTCCTAAAAAAGCGCGGGAGGGGGGTTACGGCGGACACAGTTGTTGCATAACGTTCCTCCAAAAGGCATAGCATTTCTGTATAGTTTAACACAAAACTTACCGCTTTACAAGAGAGAACCCACAATTTGGCTTGCACAAAAAATCCGGAACGTTGATACGTTCCGGATTTTCTCTTTTTACTTTTATTTTACATAATAGGGATTGGACTTAAAGAGAAGAACGATAAAATCGATTATAACACCAATTCCAAACAGACCGACAGTAAACAAATAAAGAATACCCATACCGATCTTGCCTTCGTAGAATTTATGTGCGCCAAAACAACCCAAGAACCAGCACAGCAAAAGTGCTACCCACTTATTCTTAGCCTTTGCCATAAACATAGCACCGTTCTGGTTTGTATTGGTATTAACATTGCTGTTCGTATTGGCATTATTAATAACAATACTGGGCTGTTCCTGATGCTTGATTTCTTCCACCTGACAGCCGCAAGCTGTGCAGATAACAGCTGCTTCCGGAATCTTTGCGCCGCAATGCTTGCAGAACTTGGTTTTTACCTCAGTTGCCGTTTCCTGAGGGGTTGTCTGATTTTCCATAGTGAATCCTCCTTCTTTCTTTTGCCGGGATTATAATTACATTTTAACATTTCTCATCTGTTTGTCAACTATAATATCACAGCACCCTTTTTATATTTTTCGCTGTTTTGTGCCATACTGTAAGCAAGAGGTATGGGGTATGAAACACATTGCTTTTATTTTAATCTTTACACTTCTGCTGGGCGGCTGTACCGCGCAGGAAGCGCCTGTCTGCCGGGTGGTTACCGGCGCGCAAATCCAATATGGCGACACCCTCAGCCGCACCTACACCGAGGACGAAAGTCTCCAATCGGTGCTGAACTATCTGCGTCTGCTCCACCCCCACGGGCCGGTGATTCCCACAGAAGAATCCCAGCTGTCCTGCACCATTACTTTGCAATACTCCCACGGGCCGGACAGTATTATCGTTCTGCGGGACTTCCACTATTTCCAGCAGGACGGCAGCTACTGGAAGGTGGTGGACAGCGGCCACGCGCGACTGCTGTATCCTATGCTGCTTCTGCTGCCCTCCGACGAAACATAAAGGCCTCCTTGTGCAAAGGAGGCTGGCAAAAATCTCTGATTTTTGACTGGAGGATTGTCTATTTCGTCGCATTACAATCCCTCAGTCATATTGCCTGAAATCGGCAAAATGACAGCTCCCTTTACACAAGGGAGCCATTCATTATTCACAGCAGAACTGGCGCTCGCAGTTTTCGCAGCCCTTCCGGGCCTTCATTTGCAGCTCCTGGTTTTTCATACTCACGGTGGTGCAGGGCGCAACGGACTTGGTAATGAAGGCATTGGAGCCAATCACCGAATCCCGTCCGATTACCGTCTCGCCACCCAGCACAGACGCGCCGGCATAGATGGTAACATTGTCTTCAATGGTGGGGTGGCGGCGCTTGCCACGCAGGCTCTGTCCCCCGCGGGTGGACAACGCGCCCAGGGTTACACCCTGATAGATCTTCACATTGTCCCCAATCACCGTGGTCTCGCCCACCACGATACCGGTACCGTGGTCGATAAAGAAGTACTTACCCACCGTTGCCCCGGGGTGAATGTCAATGCCGGTAATGCTGTGGGCATACTCAGTCATAATGCGGGGCAGCATAGGCACCTGCAAGGTGTGCAGCACATGGGCCAGCCGGTACACCGTAATGGCAAACAGACCCGGGTAGGCAAAGATAATCTCCGCCATACCGGTAGCTGCCGGGTCGCCCTCATAAGCAGCCTGCAAATCCGTCTGCACCACCGCCCGGACAGCGGGAATCTGCTGAAAGAACGCCACGCACACATCCTGCGCCTTTTCCTGGGCTGCTGCCTCCGTCTGACCGTTGCTTTGGAACACCAGCGCCAGCTGGCGGGTCAGATTGAACATCACATCCTCAATGAGAATGGAAAGATTGTTCTTGGCGTTATACATCTGATAATTTTTATCCTTAAAATAGCCAGGGAACACAATTCTGCGGAGCTTTTCAATAATATCAATCACCGCGTCCTTATCCGGCTGACGGGAGAGCTCGATTCTGTCAATATCCCGGTTGCCGCTGTAATCGGCAAGAATGCTGTCAACCACAGCTTCTATCCGTTGTTCAAAGGGTGCCATAGTGCGTCCTCCCTCTCACTTTTTTCCTTTTTATATCATAGCTAACACCCCTTGTCAATGTTCCTATTGACAACAATTCTTCCCCGGGGGTATAATTTAAGTACGATTATCAGGAGGTTTGGATATGGCTGTTTACAAATCCGCCAGCGAGCTCATCGGCAATACGCCTATGCTGGAACTGACCGGTCTTGCCCGGCAAAAGGGACTGCAAGCCAGAATCTTGGCAAAGCTGGAACTGTTCAACCCCGCCGGTTCTGTCAAAGACCGGGTGGCGCTGGCGATGATTGAGGATGCGGAAAAACGAGGTCTTCTGAAAGACGGCTCTGTAATTATCGAGCCCACCTCCGGCAACACCGGCATCGGTCTTGCCTGCGTGGCAACCACCCGGGGCTACCGGGCGATGATTGTGATGCCCGACTCTATGAGCATAGAGCGCCAAACCCTTATGCGCGCCTACGGCGCTGAGGTGGTGCTGACACCGGGAAATCTCGGTATGCAAGGCGCTATTGACAAGGCAAATGAGCTGGCGAAAGAAATTCCCAACAGCTTTATCCCCGACCAGTTTTGTAACCCCGCCAACGCCCAGGCCCACCGGGACGCCACCGGTCCTGAAATCTGGCAGGATACCCAGGGGCAAGTGGACATTTTTGTGGCCGGTGTGGGTACCGGCGGTACCATAACCGGCGTGGGAGAATTCTTAAAAAGCAAGAATCCCAAGGTGCAGGTGGTGGCGGTTGAGCCTGCCGGCTCTCCCCTGCTCTCCGGCGGCAAGGCCGGGTCTCACGGCTTGCAGGGCATCGGCGCCAACTTTATTCCCCAGGTGCTGAACACAGGCATCTATGACCGGATTATACAGGTTACCGAGGAGCAAGCCTATGACGCCGCCCGTCTGATGGGAAAAGCCGAGGGCATCTTAGTGGGCATTTCCTCCGGCGCTGCCCTCCACGCAGCCTTGATTCTGGCAGAGGAAAACCCGGACAAGACCATCGTGGTGCTGCTGCCGGACACCGGCGACCGGTATCTGTCAACTCCATTGTTTGCATAAAGGAGACGTTCCTATGGAAAAATTCGCATCGGTATTCTAGGCTACGGCAATTTGGGAAAAGGTGTGGAGCTTGCCATCGCGCAAAATCCGGATATGATTCTCACGGGGGTATTCACCCGCCGGCAGCCGGACACCCTTACCCTTGCTACCCCCGGCGTACCCGTGTACCCGGAAAGCAGCCTTTTGGAGAAAAAAGAGGACATTGATGTGCTGATTCTCTGCGGCGGCAGCGCCACAGACCTGCCTGCGCAAAGTCCTAAGCTAGCCAGGCATTTTCACATTGTGGACAGCTACGACAACCACAGCCGCATCCCCGACCACTTTGCTGCCTGCCACCAATCTGCCGCAGAATCCGGCCACGTGGCGCTGATCAGCGTAGGTTGGGACCCGGGTATGTTCAGCCTGCAACGACTGCTGGGCAGATGTATCCTGCCCACAGGCAACGACTACACCTTCTGGGGCAAGGGCATCAGCCAGGGACATTCCGATGCCATCCGTAGAATTGAAGGGGTACTGGATGCCCGGCAGTACACCGTTCCTGTGGAAGAGGCGCTAAGCCGGGTGCGTTCCGGCGAAAACCCCACCCTTTCCACGGGAGAAAAGCACACCCGGGTGTGTTATGTGGTGGCTGCGCCTGACGCGGACAAGTCCCGCATTGAAAACGAAATCAAGACTATGCCCGGCTACTTTGCCGATTATGATACCACGGTGCATTTCATCTCCCGGGAGGAACTGCTCCGGGACCACGGCGGTATGCCCCACGGGGGAACGGTGATCCGCACCGGCACCACCGGACAGCAGCACCGGCAAAGAATCGAATACGCCTTGCAGCTGGATTCCAATCCGGAATTTACCGCCAGCGTGCTGGTTGCCTACGCCAGAGCCGTACACCGGCTGGCAAAGGACAAGTCCTTTGGCGGAAAGACCGTTTTCGACATTCCCCCGGCGTATTTATCCACCCTGTCCGGTGAAGAGCTGCGAAAAACACTTCTGTAAACAAAGACCCGGGTGTCCTGACGGACACCCGGGATTCCTTTTAATCTTCCATTCGTTTGATATCTGCGCCCAGCGCCGTCATCTTCTCCACCAGATGCTCATAGCCGCGCTCGATGAAGCTGATATTTTCCACCTGGGTGGTTCCCTCAGCCACAAGTCCGGCAATCACCAGCGCCGCGCCTGCCCGCAAATCGTTGGCATGCACGCAAGCGCCGGTCAGCTTTTCCCGACCGCTGACAATGGCGGTCTTGCCGTTGATAAGAATATCCGCGCCCATACTGGCAAGCTCGGTGCAATAGCCGAAAAAGCGGGTTTCATACACACTTTCCGTCAGCTTGCTGATGCCCTCGGCAATGGTCATACACACGCAAATCTGCGCCTGCATATCCGTTGGGAAGCCGGGGTAGGGACGGGTTTTTACCGTGGTATGCCGCAGCTTTCCCTGGGAAATCACCCGAATGGCATCATCATAAACCGTAAACTGCGCGCCCATTTCCTGCAACTTAGACGTAATGCAGTCCATATGCTTGGGAATCACATTCTTCACCAGCACATCACCGCCGGCAGCAGACACCGCGGCCAAGTAAGTACCTGCCTCAATCTGGTCGGGAATAATGGCATAGGTGCCACCGGTGAGCTGTTCCACGCCGCGGATTTTCACCGTATCCGTACCGGCGCCGGAGATATGGGCGCCCATGGTATTGAGGAAGTTGGCAAGGTCAACAATGTGAGGCTCCTTTGCCGCATTCTCAATCACCGTCTGGCCAGGCAGCAGGCAGGCTGCCATAATAATGTTCGCCGTTGCGCCCACGCTGACCACATCAAGACTCACCCGGTTGCCGCAAAGTCCGTTAGGGCCGGGGGTTAGGTTTACATAATCTTCCGATTCGTCCACATCCGCGCCCAGCGCCACAAAGCCCTTGATATGCTGGTCAATGGGCCGGGAGGCAAAATTGCAGCCGCCGGGCAGCGCCACACTGGCTCTGTGGAAACGGCTCAGCAGCGCCCCCATCAGATAATAGCTGGCGCGCATCTTCCGCACCAGATCCGGATTGGGATGGGTGCTTTTTACATTGGAGCAATCCAAAATGACAGTGCTGCTGTCTTCGTAAGTAATATCTGCGCCCAAATCCGCCAGAATATCCAGCAGAATCCGCACATCGGAAATATCCGGCACATTCTCCACACGGCACTTGCCGCTGACCAGCAGGGCTGCGGGAATAATGGCCACCGCAGCGTTCTTCGCGCCACTGATGGTTACCGTTCCTTCCAGCCGTCTGCCGCCGTTAATTAAATATCTTGCCAAGGATGATTCACTCCTTGCTAAAAATCATTATATCACCCAATAAGTATACCATAGAATTGCCCTTATGTAAAGCACAATTTTCCTGCTATTTATCGACGCAAACCCTTAGGATAGTGGTTTTTCAGCACTTTTCCGTCGCCTTTTCCCCAACCGATGGAAAAGGCATTTACCCGCACCAATGTCCAGCCGCGGCTTTGGCTCTCCACGGTTTCTCCCCGCAAATACCCCTGTATTGCAGGACTTTCCGGGTGTAAATCCTCTGTGCGCGCCGCGGTTTTCAGCCACAGCGCCAGGGCGTGAGCCGGCTCAAACCGACCCTTTTTCAGTTCTCCCAGCTCCAAGCCCGGCCGCAGCACCTTTATGCCGCGAATATCCGGCAGTTCCTCCGGCGTCCAGTACAGGCTCTGACCGAACAGCACCGCCTTTCCGGGCGGCAGGTCAATGCCCAGCTCCCGGGCAAACGCCGTCCATTCGGCAGGGAGCTTTTCCCCTTTTGTAAGCGGCAGTTCTTCCTCTTCACCGCCAGATTTGCGCAGCACCGCCACAAAATGCCCCTCGCCCAGCAGCTTATGGGGCCACAGCCGGTACATACCCGCACCTACCGGCGTAAACCAGGGAGCTTCTACCGGCTCCCGCTGAAATTCCGGATGGCTGTTTAAGAACTGTTCCACAGCCTGCTCGTTTTCTTCCGGCGCGAAGGTGCAGGTGGAGTACACCAGACGGCCGCCGTTTTTCAGCAGCTTCGCCGCCGCGTGCAGAATTTCACTCTGCCGACGGGCGCACATCTGAACGGTCTCCTGACTCCAATCAGTAACCGCCGCCTCTTCCTTACGGAACATACCCTCGCCGGAGCAGGGAGCGTCCACCAGCACCCGGTCAAAAAAGCCGGGATATTTCTCTGCCAGGCGGGCAGGCGGCTCATTCGTTACCATAGCATTGGCAACGCCCATCCGCTCTATGTTCCGGGAGAGAATCTGCGCCCGTTTGGGATGAATCTCATTGCACAAAAGGAACCCTTCTCCCAGCATTCTGCCGGCAATCTGTGTGGATTTTCCGCCGGGCGCGGCGCACAGATCGCACACCCGCTCCCCCGGCTGGGGGTCCAGCAGCGCCACCGCCGACATAGCGCTGGCCTCCTGCAAATAATATACGCCTGCATCGTGATAAGGGTGCAAACCCGGCCGGCTCTCCGGGTCATAATAATACCCCTGTTTTTCCCAAGGCACAGCGCTCAGCGCAAAGGGCAAGTCCAGCGCCTCTCCTTTCAAAGGATTCAGCCGCAGCGCCACCGCTCTGGGCCGTTCCAGGCTTTGTAAAAAGGCAGGATATTCCTCCCCCAGCTGTTTTTCAATTCTTCGCAGGAATCCCTCCGGCAGCATACCCCTCGCCCCCTCTTGCCATTTTCATCAGTATACCACACCCGGCAGCTCCCTGTAAAGAAAAAGAGCAGCTAAATAGCCGCTCCTTATCTATTCACTTCCGGTTTATTTGTACGACACAAAATATAATCAATACTTACGTTATAAAATTCTGCTAACCGCACAAGGGTCTCTGTTGGAGGAATTCTCTCTCCATTTTCAAATTTAGATAGTAAGGCTTGTTCAATCCCTGTTTGCATCTGCAAAGATACTTGTGTGTACCCTCTGCTTTTGCGTAGCTCCCTCAACCTGTTTTGCATAACATCACCTAATGACATTATGTCATATTTTCGCTTGACAATTATGACAGGACGTCATAAGATACAATTGGAACGTTCCCCACCCATCATAAAAAAAGAGAGGTAACGCAAAATGAGCAACAAGTTAATCACTTGCAAAGTCTGCGGACACGAAATTGCGAAGAACGCAAGAAGCTGTCCTCAATGCGGAGCAAAAAGCAAAAAATCCATTTTTAAAAAATGGTGGTTTTGGGCAATTGTTATTGTATTCATTATTGCCGTAGGAAGCGCCGGAAATGATACCGACACAGAAGCTAATGCGAATAATGGTACCCAAATTTCAACAACCGAGTCCAATAACAGCACCGAAAAAAACAACGAGGACGAAAATGACACTACACAGAATCACGATACAGGTGATACAACAGAAACCTCCACTGTAACCGAAACAACCACTGTACCTGAAACAACCACTGTACCCGAAACAACCGAAAAAGAAACAGAGCCTGAAAACGAATTAACAATGGCGCAAAAGAATGCACTTGCATCTGCAAAGTCGTATTTAGCTTTCTCCGCATTCTCTTATGAAGGTTTGATTAGTCAGTTAGAGTATGAAAAATACGCTCACGAAGATGCTGTCTTTGCGGCAGACAATTGTGGTGCTGATTGGAAAGAACAAGCTTTAAAATCTGCAGAAAATTATCTGAAATTTAGCGCATTCTCTTACAGCGGCCTGATCAGTCAGCTTGAATATGAAAAATTCACAACCGAACAAGCAACATATGCAGTAGATAACTGCGGTGCGGACTGGTTCGAACAAGCAGCAAAATCCGCCGAAAGTTATCTCAAATTCTCCTCTTTTTCCAAAGACGGTTTAATCGCACAGCTTGAATATGAAGGATTTACAACAGAGCAGGCTGTATACGGTGCAAAAGTAAACGGATATGAATAATTTATCTTATAAGTAAAACAAAGACCGCCAACGGCGGTCTTTGTTTTACTTTATGAGATTATTCGTCGTTCTTGGCTTCGTCGATGATCTTCTGCTGATTTGCCTTGGGCACTTCCTCGTACCGGACAAATTCCAGCGTGAAGGAGCCACGGGCCTGGGTCATCGCCCGCAGGTCGATGGCGTAGCTGCTCATTTCAGCCATAGGCACTTCCGCCTCAACCACGGTATTACCGTCGGCATCGGGATTCATACCCATAGGACGGCCGCGGCGCTTGCTCAAATCGCCCATCACATCGCCCACATAGGACTCGGGAACGGTAACAGCCAGTGCGCCCACAGGCTCCAACAGAGTGGGCATTGCGTTGGGCATTGCCTCCTTAAACGCCAGGATGGCAGCCAGCTTAAATGCCATTTCGTTGGAGTCAACAGGGTGGTAAGAGCCATCGTACAGAACAGCTTTCAGACCAACCATGGGATAACCCGCCAGAGGTCCCTTCAAGACAGCTTCCTGAATACCCTTTTCAACAGCGGGGTTAAAGTTCTTAGGCACAGCGCCGCCAACGACTTCCACATCGAAAATCAGCTCGTCCTGTTCCTCCTGGGGTTCAAAACGAATCCAAACGTCGCCGAACTGACCGGAACCGCCGGTCTGCTTCTTATGACGGCCGTGGGCCTGCACAGTCTTCTTGATCTTCTCGCGGAACGCCACCTTGGCGGGGCTCAGCTCAGCGTCCACGCCAAAACGGCTCTTCAGCTTTGCAACCAGCACATCCAAATGCTGATCACCGGCGCCGGAGATTACCAGCTGGTGGGTCTCAGCGTTGTTGACCATAGTGAAGGAGGGATCTTCCTCGTTCAGACGGGCAAGGCCGGCGGCAACCTTTTCTTCCTGACCCTTGGTCTTGGGAGAAATCGCCATAGAGTAACAAGCGGGCGCATAGGGAATCTGCTTCAAGCTGACCACCTTACGGGGATCGCACAGGGTATCGCCGGTTTTCACCTTGTCCATCTTACCGATGGCGCCGATATCGCCGCAGGAAAGCACCTTCACTTCGGAGGCCTTCTTGCCGCACATAGAGTAGAGTCTGCCCAGCTTCTCGGTCTCGCCGGTACGGGCGTTGACCAAGGTGGTGTCGGAGGTGATCTCACCGGAGAGAACCTTCACATAGGAGTACTTGCCGTACTGGTCAGAAACAGTCTTAAACACAAATGCAGAGGGAACGCCGCCGGGGGATACCACGAATTCCTCGGTGGTGCCGTCAGCCAAAGTTGCCTTGTGATAGTTGCCCTCAATGGGGTTGGGGAACAGGTCGATGATCTGATCCATCAGCATCAGGCTGCCCAGGCAGTTCACGCCGGAGCCGCATACCACGGGGAACAGGGTGCGGTCCAGAACGCCCTTGTGCATACCCTGAATCATCTCGGCATATGTAAAGTCCTCGCCACCGAAGAACTTATCCATAAATTCCTCGCTGGTTTCGGCAACAGCTTCCTTCAAAGCGTCGTTAAACTCGGTAATCACATCTTCCTTGCCCTCAGGAATGTCGATTTCCACACGCTTCAAGCTCTTCATTTCATAAGCGCGCTTATTCAGCACATCAATAATGCCAGTAACCTTGCGGTTTGCGTCCCAGATAGGCACAACCACAGGAGCGATCCGGTTGCCGTACTTCTCGCGCAGAGCGTCGAAGGTAGCGTTGTAATCGGAATTGTCCTCGTCAACCTTGGAAATGTAGATCATACAGGGCATATTCCGCTCTTGGCAGTACTTCCAGGCCTTTTCCAAACCCACGGTAATGCCGTCCTTGGCGGAGCAGACAATAATCGCGGCATCGGCTGCGCGGAGAGACTCCATCACAGCGCCGGAGAAGTCAAAGCCACCGGGGGCATCCAGAATGTTCAGCTTGGTATTCTTGTATTCCAGAGGAACCAAAGAGGCAGAAATGGAAACATTACGACGAATTTCCTCCGGATCATAATCACAAACGGTGTTGCCGTCGGCATTTTTGCCCATACGGTCAATGACACCGGTCATGTAGAGTAAGCTCTCTGCCAAAGCAGTTTTGCCGCTGCCACTATGGCCCAGCAGACAGATGTTACGGATAACATTTGCAGTATACATGTATGTTTAACTCCTTTCGTGGACGGCGGTGATTTTCACCGCAATACGGACATTATACACGAAAGGAAACACAATTTCAATGCTTATTTTTGTCATTTTTACAAAGATTTACGGATTTGTGTGATAAAACCCATAATTTCTCCAACACTTCCGGTATTTTTCCGGAAAATTCAATGTTTCCACCGCAGAAACATTCGTCTTTT
>JAZRBN010000060.1:0-65807 GCA_045635105.1 Faecousia sp.
ACCAAATTCAAAGCACAAATAGCCGCCCGGCTTCAATGCGCTCACAAAATTCATCGTAATTGCCCGGTAAAAATCCAGTCCGTCCTCACCGCCGTGGAGCGCCAAACGGGGCTCGAAGGCGGCAACGCTGCGGGGCAGCTCCCCCATTTCACGCGTAGTAATATAAGGAGGATTGGACACAATCAAGTCAAATTTACCCAAAAACGCAGAGGGCTTTTCCAGTGCATTTACCTGCATACAGGACACTCTGCCGGACAGCTTTTGGGACGCAACATTCTTCTTTGCCACCTGCAAGGCTTCTTTGGAAATATCTCCAAGAGTTACCTTGGCATCCTTCACCCGATTGGCGATTGCCAAACCAATGCAACCGGAGCCGGTACATAAATCCAATACTCTTGGGTTGTTATCCAGGCACATCACCTGCCGGATCGCCAGCTCTGTAACAGCGCAGGTATCGTCCCGGGGAATCAGCACGCCGGCGTTGACCGCCAGCTTCATCCCGTAGAAATCCCACTCACCCAGCACATATGCCAGCGGCTCGCCGTTTAGCAGCCGATGCACCATGAAATCCATTTGCGCGCTAACATCCTCTGAGGCAAACAAATCCCGATGGGCAATCACCTGCTCCCGGGTCTTTCCCGTGGCTTTGCACAGCAGCTCCCGGGCCATAAAGGATGCGGTATCCCCATCCTCTGCCACCAGCAAGGTCCTTCGCGCCTGCAAATACAGTTCAGATATGGTCTTTACCAACGGTCTTCACCCTCATGCTCGGGAAGCACCGCTTCCAATGCCCGGATTCCCACTTCGATCATACTGTCATCCGGCTCGTTGGTGGTAAAATTCTGAAACCACAGGCCCGGAGCAGACAACACACGACTGAACCAATTATCGTGGCGACCTACCCAGCGGTTAATCTCATAGCTAAACGCCACCACCAGCGGCAGCAAAAGCAGCTTAAAGCAGATCATAATCAGCCGGTAAATAAAGCTTCCGTGCAATGCCGCAAGACTGGGCACTACCGTCAGCAGCAAAGACGATGCCACAGAGAACAGCAAAATGGAAATGATCATTACCACCAACAAAAAGCTGGTACCGCAGCGAGGATGCAGCCGGGTTTGCTGCCGCACATTTTCCACCGTCAAAGGCAGGCCTGCCTCATAGCAGCGAATGGTCTTATGCTCCGCGCCGTGATAGGCAAAAATCCGCTTCATTTCACTCATACGGGATACCAGCAGCATATAACCGCCAAACAGCAGCATACGAATGATGCCCTCCACAAGATTGATCAGCAAATTGCTCTCAATCCAGCGGTCGAAGAAGCTGCCGATTACCATAGGCAACAGGAAGAACAGCAAAATGGACAGTCCCAGACCCATAGCCACGGCAATACCAACCACCAGCTGCTGAAACTTCTTATCCCCCAGCTTCTTTTCCAGCCACAAATCCAGCTTGGAGGGCTGTTCCTGACTTTCCTCCGGGGACAGATCCGCCGAGCGCATCAGCGCCTTGACGCCGCAGATTTGGGCATCAAAGAAGGTTACTGCGCCGCGGATAATGGGCCAGTTCAGGGGAGAATTCTTGGGTCTTACCTTCCGGTCAGACACCTCCACCGTAAGGCCGTCCTTACCCCGCACCACAATGGCATCCTTCTGGGGACCGCGCATCATTAAGCCTTCAATCAGCGCCTGTCCGCCTATCATTGTTTTGAATTTCTCTTGATTTGCCATACTGTTCCTTTCTTACTGGGAGGCAGGTAGCCGTATTGTTACCAGCGTGCCGCCGCTGAATGCATTTTCCAGTATCAGCTCACCGCCGTGCATCTGCACAATCTCATCACTGACCGCCAGGCCAATACCCGTGCCTCTTGCTTTGGAGCTACCCTTGTAGAATTTCTTTTTCACCAACGGCAGCTCGTCCTCGGGAATTCCCGGACCGTAGTCCCGGATTTGCACCACCACAAAATCGTCTTTATAAACGATACCCGCATCAATCTGCTTACCTTCACCGCCGTGCTTTACCGCGTTGTTGAGAATGTTCAGAAATACCTGTCGCAACCGCTGAGGGTCGCAGGAGATTTCCGGAATCTCATCGTCATTATCCACATATTTCAGGCTGATGCCCTCCTCAGCCAGTCGGCTGCCGTACATAAACACTGTGTCTTCAAATTCCGCGCGAATGTCCACAGTCTCCATATTGAGAGTCATTCTATCGTCCTGAATTCTGGTAAAATCCAAAAGGTCAACAACCATTCCGGTAAGCCGGTCAGCTTCTCTGTGGATAATCCGCACACCGCGGCGGGTATCATTGTCCAGCTTATCGGAGTTCAGCAGCGTTTCGCTCCAACCGGTAATTGCCGTCAGCGGGGTACGCAGCTCGTGAGAAAGAGAGGAAATGAAATCCCGCTGCATTTTTTCGTTCTCACTGATTTTCAGAGACATATCATTGATGATATGTGCCAAATCACCAATCTCATCATCAAATTCCGTCTGAATTTGAATGCCATAGCTTCCGCCTGCAATTTTCTGAGATTTGTCAATAATCTCTGCCAGCGGCACCAAGATAGAATGGATATAATAATTGCTGCTGAACAGCACCAACAGCACGACCACAGCCAGCGCCCCCAGTGAAATTGCGCCGATGGTAACAATCTGCGCATCCATTCTGGCGGTAGAGGTTACATACCGCAGTACACCGATCACTTCGCCGTTAGTGTAAATCATAGGGCTGGAAACTGCCATAATCCGCTCTCTTGTCTGGGGATTTCTGCCCACATAGGAACAGATTCCACGGGTGCTGAGTGCGCCGGAAATATCCGCAGTCGCAGGTGTCTGCCCTACCCAGCTGCCATAGGAGGATGCTACCATCTCCCCTTCTGTATTGATAAACTGCAATTCAATAAAATTGCGGTCCTCAAAGGTCTGGGCATAAGTAATGCAGGACTGATAAAAGGCTTTATAGCTTTGATTCTGATAGTCCGCAAAAAACTCCGTAGTAGACTGTGCGCGATTGCGCATATCCGACTCCATAGCAGAGTAATAATAGGCCGAAAACGCAGCAGTTACCGCCAAAGCGCATACCAGTCCCAGCATACAGAATACCGCAACTGTATTCACAAGCCACCGACGGCGCAATCCCTTAATTTGAATTGCAGGCCATTTTTGTCTTCTAATTCTCATGCGCCCCATTTATAGCCAAAGCCCCAAACTGTTGTTATGTAGGTGGGGTTGGCGGTGTCGTCCTCAATTTTAATTCGCAATCTGCGGATATTCACATCCACAATTTTTAGTTCTCCATCATAATCCCGACCCCACACCGTAGAGAGAATATCCTCACGGGACAGGGCTCTGCCGGGATTTTGCATAAACAGCTTCAAAATGGCATACTCCACCTGGGTCAAACGAATCCGGTTGCCGGATTTTTCCAGGGTGTGATTGCGGGTATTCATCACAAAAGGTCCGTGGCTGATTAGCTCTGAATCCAAACCACTGTCGCCGCCAATGCGGCGGTAAAGAGCATCAATACGGGCAGTGAGTTCTGCCGGAGAGAAAGGCTTTGTTACATAATCGTCAGCGCCGGTCATAAGGCCGGTAACCTTGTCCATCTCCTGGGTACGGGCAGTAAGCATAATTATGCCAATCTGCTTGCTGGTGGCGCGAATCCGGCGGCAAACCTCAAAGCCATCAATATCCGGCAGCATCACATCCAAAATGGCTACACCGATATCCGGATGCTGACGCAGCTTTTCCAGCGCCTCCATTCCCGTACCTGCCTCAACCGCATCATAACCGGCGCGGCGCAGATTGATAACCACAAAGCTACGGATATTTACTTCATCCTCCAAAATGAGTACTTTCTTCATTTTTCTACCCCTTTACATTTCTCCCGTGTTCCAATCACGGTGAATCAGATAAAAGCTGCGAATCAGGCTCTCTTGGGTAATTTCATACTCTGCCGCTGCCGATTCCAAGGCAGCGCAGTAGGTTACGGTTTCCGTCTTTGTCAGTATAAACCGACCGTCAGCCACACCCTGCTCGTCCCGGTTCTGACCGGTGAGCATATAGATGGTCATCAATTTTTTTGCTGCGGAATAGTCTTCATTCCACTGATAGAATTCATACATATTGGACTGGCAGCGTACCACCATACGGGGCGCCAAGGCATCGCTAAGCTCCAAATACCAGCCGCCTACCGAATCATAATAGGTGTAGCGCTTATTGACTGTGCTGCCGTCGCTGCCCATTGCGTACCAGCGAATCAGATCTCGCCGTTCCGCCACATCCATATCATCCAGCGGAATCATCGTAACCAAAGACGGCAATTCAATCACACCGTCATTGTCTATGTCGTCGGCATACACATAATAATTGCGCAGTGTCTGCACACTGGTGCCGGATTCCTTAGACAGGGACACATTGGTCAAAAGGCCTCCCACAAGGGCATACACATCGGTAATCAGCGCTGTATCCTCAACAGCGCTTGCAACATACACCGCCGTATAGCCGTCGTGAAGCTTACCCACCACAATGCGTTTCAGCTTGTCCGCAGGGCCGGACATACTTACCTCGTTGGAGCGCTCCATAATGCCGCTTTTCATTGTATAAAGCTCGGCAACGCCACGGTCATTTTCCGTCTCACCGGGCCGGAGAACAAACAATTCACTGATTCCGTCGCTATCCATATCCACCGTGATGAAATTACGGTAGCTGGCAGATACCACCTGCTCCGCTTCACCGCTTGCAAAGGTATACACCATTGCGGAACGCACCAGCTGATCGCTGACACGGCAGCCGACTACAATCTCAACACCGGGCAGCTTGTCCATCTGAATATATTCCACCTGCTCAAAGGCTGCGCCGCTACATTCAATGGTGTCGGTGTGCGCCAGCTCCTTATCTACCCGGTCAAACACCAGTATACGAAGAGGCAGCTGGGAACTACTCTTGGCAAAGACCAGATACTCCTGTTCTCCGTCCCCGTCCAAATCAGCCATTTGGACTGACTGCTGATTATCACCGGCGATCGGCGCGCTGAACTCCAACCCTGCCATCGCAACATCAATCGCCGATTGCAGGTCGCTGAATTCCTCTGACCGCCTCGGCAACCGGTACATCTGGTCCACAGTCTGAATGGAACAGCCGGTAAGAAGCAGTGCCGCAATGAGCAGGCACATACAATATTTTATTGCTTTTTTCATAACGACACCCCCCTCTCATTAGTATAACACATTTGGTCGAAATTGAAAAGCTATTTTACAACAACATTCTCCTGTCCCAGTATGTGGGTCAGCTCAGAAATCAATCGGCTATGCAGGTGGCAGGTACTGCCCCGGCGCTGCTTGGTATCGGCAAAGTACACCACCACCGGATTATCGCCTTGATGCATAGTAAGAATGTGTCGAATTCTGCCAAAGAGCGGTCCTTGCTCACTGGGAAGCCGCAAGTAAAGGGTTTCCAGCTTAGGCACATCGGAAAAATCAGACATAGGACGTGCGCGGTTAATGACAATCTGCGGTTCTTTATCGTCCCGCATAGAGAGCCTGCCCACGATTACCACCGGCTGATTCTCTTTTAAGTAGCCGCCGTACTGGCTGAGCACATTGGAAAACGCCAGCATCTCAATGGACGCGGTATCGTCTTCCAGCGTAACATAGGCCATCATAGAATTGTTACGGGTGGTCTTCATCTTAATGGTCTGCACCACGCCGGCAATGCTCACAATCTGGTCGTCCTGATAGGTATTTTCCTCATCCATCAGCGCGCCGATAGGAACCACATGGGTACCTTTCAGCAAATGGCGGTAATCATCCATAGGATGGCCGGACAGGTAGATGCCTGTGGTATCCTTTTCCATCAGCATCAGGTCAGCCTTGCTCATTTCCGCCAGCTTTGGGATGGGAATTGCCACTGCATCGTCGGTATCCTGCAACATGGCAAACAGGCCCATCTGCCCTTCCAGATTCTTCTTGCGGGAAGAAGCAATGGAATCCATCATACTCTCATACACCGCCAAAAGCTCGCTGCGGTGATAGCCGAAGCAGTCCATAGCGCCGCACTTGATAAAATTCTCCACTGCGCGCTTATTTAGTTCTCCATCACCCATTCGCTGAATGAAATCTTCAAGAGATTGGAACGGGCCGCCCTCATTGCGCTTGGCAACCATACTGCGAATCAGTCCGCGGCCCACATTCTTCACCGCGCCAAGGCCAAACCGGATGGAGTCGCCCTCCACGGCAAAATTATCCAAAGAATGATTAATATCCGGCGGCAGGGTTGCAATACCCAAATCCTTACATTCAGCAATATAGCCGGAGACCTTGGTTGCAGAATCCAGCACAGAGGTCATCAGCGCCGCCATATACTGCCTGGGATAGTGGCATTTTAAGTAGGCTGTCTGGTAGGACACGGTGGCATAACACACCGCGTGGGCCTTGTTAAAGGCATAGTTGGCAAAGTCAACAATTTCATCATAGATAGACTGGGCAGCTGCCTCACTGACACCGTTTGCAACAGCGCCGGGAATTCCCTGCTGAGTATCGCCGTAAACAAAGGTTTTCCGCTCCGCGTCAATGACCTTCATTTTCTTTTTGGATATGGCGCGACGGATATTATCCGCCTGTCCCATGGTATAACCGCCCAGGGAACGGAAGATCTCGATAACCTGCTCTTGGTAGACGATACAACCATAGGTAACCTTCAAAATCGGCTCCAAAAGGGGCGTTTTATAGGTGATTTTGGAATGATCCAGCTTGTTGGCAATGAAAGTAGGAATGGAGTCCATAGGACCGGGCCGGTACAGCGCCACGATTGCCGTCATATCCTCAATGGAAGTGGGCTTCATATTGACGCATACGCCGGTAATACCCGCCGATTCCAGCTGGAACACGCCCTGGGTCTTGCCCTCTGCCAGCATAGCAAAGGTCTCCGGGTCATTATCCGGCACTTTGTCAATGTCGAAATCTGGCTCCAAAAGACGGATCTGCCGCTGGGCATCCTCAATCACCGTCAAGTTCCGCAAACCCAAGAAGTCCATTTTCAGAAGTCCCAGCTCCTCAATGGTGGTCATAGTGTACTGGGTAACGGTAGTATCATCGTTGCGGGACAAAGGCACATAGGTATACACAGGGTCTGCGGTAATCACCACGCCGGCAGCATGGGTAGAGGTGTTTCTGGGCATACCCTCCAAGCTCATGGCGGTATCAATCAGCATTTTAACCCGCGCATCGCCATCGTACATCTCTTTCAGCTTGGGGGATACATTCAGCGCCTCTTTCAAGGTAATATGCAAAGGCATCGTGGGCACAAGCTTTGCCACCACATCGGTTTCCGCATAGGTAAAATTCAGCGCCCGGCCTACATCGCGGATCGCACCACGGGCAGCCATAGTACCAAAGGTTGCAATCTGCGCCACGTGGTCTGCGCCGTATTTCTTCATCACATAGTCGATTACCTCGCCACGACGCTCCTGGCAAAAATCCGTATCGAAATCGGGCATACTAACCCGCTCGGGATTCAAGAACCGTTCAAAAATCAGTGCATACTTCATAGGGTCAACTTCCGTAATGTGCATACAGTAAGCCACAATGGAAGCTGCGCCGGAGCCACGGCCCGGTCCTACTGGAATGCCGGATTCCTTGGCGTAGCGAATGAAGTCCCAAACAATCAGATAGTAATTCACATAGCCCATACGGCTGATAACGCCAATTTCATATTCCAGCCGCTCACGGTACGCTTTTGGCGCGTCCGGATAGCGCTCCCGGAAACCGTCCTCGCAGAGCTTGCGGAAATATTCCTCGTTGGTATAGCCATCCGGCACAGGAAACGAGGGCAAATGATATTCGTTAAAGACAAATTCCAAATTGCAGCGATCAGCAATTTTGGCTGTATTTTCAAAGGCCTCGTCGCAACCGGGGAACAGCTGACGCAGTTCTTCTTCACTTTTTAGATAGAATTCATCGGTCTGGAATTTCATTCGGTTGGGGTCGTCCACGGTCCTGCCGGTCTGCACGCACAGCAGCACATCCTGCATACGGGCGTCTTCCTTGCGCAGGTAGTGGGCATCGTTGGTAATCACCAAAGGAAGACCTGTCTCCCGGGCAATCCGCATAACCCCTTGATTTACAGGGGTTTGCTCGGGAATCCCGTGATCCTGTAATTCCAAATAGAAATTGTCTTCGCCGAAGATATCGGAAAGGGTTAAGGCATACTCCTTAGCCGCCTCATAATCCTCCTGCAACAGCCGCTGGGGGATCGCGCCGGCAAGACAGGCAGAGGTGGCAATCAGCCCTTCGTGATGCTGCCGCAGCAGGTCAAGGTCCACTCTGGGTTTACTGTAAAAACCCTCTACAAAGGCCTGGGAGACCAAATAACACAGGTTCTCGTAGCCGGTTCTGTCCTTACACAGCAAAACCAAATGATAGGGGTCATTGTCCACGCCATGAACCCGGTCAGACATAGCTCTGGGAGCAACATACACTTCACAGCCGATAATGGGTTTGATACCGGCAGCCTTCGCCGCCTTATAAAAATCAATGCAGCCATACATAACACCGTGGTCTGTAATCGCCACCGCGGTTTGTCCCAGCTCCTTGACCCGGTCCATAATGCCGGAAATCCGGCACGCGCCGTCCAAAAGGCTGTACTCTGTATGGACGTGAAGATGTACAAAACTCATTATTTCTCCTCCTGTGCCAATCTCACCAGTTTTTGCAGCCGGTGATTCATAGCAGGTTTGCTGATGGGCGGCTCCATCATAGATGCCAGCTCACTCAGCGACGCTTCCGGATTCTGCTCCCGGGCATCGGCTGCCTGTTGTAGCTTTACCGGCAATTGGGGATACGCTCCCCGATTCTTCAAGACGCGGATGGCAGACAGCTGCTCCTGGGCAGCTTCAACCACCTTAGAGGTATTGGCATCGTCGCAGTTGCAGCGACGGTTGACACGGTTATTCAGTTCCTTTTCCAGCTTCGCCTCCATAATACCCATTGCGGCAACAGGCGCGCCCATATAGGTCAGGCAATCGGAAATCAAATCGCTTTGTTTCAGATACAGTACGTGGCTGCCGCCACGGGTGGCAGATTTCAGCTGGAAGCCCAGCACCTCCTGCATCAGGCTGTTACACTCCCGGGCAACGCTGCTGTGGGTGGTGGTCAGCTCCATATGGTAACCCTTAGCAGGGTCGGTAACAGAGCCGCCTGCCAAGAATGCGCCTTTCAAAAACGCGCTCTTGCAGCAATCATCTTCAACAACAGGAAGGTTGATATGCAGTGACAGGGTGTCCTTGCTGTCAAAGCCGTAAGCGGACATAATCAGCTGAATTTTTTCCCTGTCAGCAACTTGAAAATTCAGTTTTCCGGTGGTTTCGCCCTCGGGAACTATATCGAATGACACCCCAAAGGCTTTACGAAATAATTTCGGCAGCAGCTGGGCAAACTCCCGGCTTTCGGTAATAATCCGGATGCCGTTTGAGCGAAAGCTGTTGCAAAAAAGCAATATTCCAAAGCACTCCGCCAAGGCGCAGCAATGCTTTGCCGGTATATAGCGGCAGATCTCTGCCTTTGTATTGCCGGAAAAGGAAATGGCCATGGGAGCGCTCCTCTCTTTTTACCAAATACGAACCTCCGGTTCCAGATGGAAGCCGGTAGCATCAAACACTTTTTGGGATACATCATCCCGCAATTTTTTAACATCCCGGGCAGTTGCTTTACCCAGGTTTACCACAAAGCCTGCGTGCTTTTCGGAAACAGCGGCATCCCCTACCCGATAGCCTTTCAAGCCGGTCTGCTCAATCAGACCGCCTGCAAATGCGCCCACAGGACGCTTAAAAAACGAACCGGCTGAGGGTAGATCCAACGGTTGGGTGCTTCTGCGGCGGGTCATTAGATCCTGCATAACTGCGCGGATTTCGTCAGCCGGCTTTGGCACCAGCGCAAAATCAGCGCTGACAACCATACCGCCTTCCTCTTCCAAACGGCTGTGGCGATAGGAAAACGCCATTTCTTCACCGGAATAAATGTGGGTATTTCCTGCCATATCCATAACCTCAACCCGGGTGCACACCTGGCTGATTTCACCGCCGTATGCGCCGGCATTCATAAACACGCCGCCGCCCACAGTGCCGGGAATTCCGTGGGCAAATTCCAATCCGGAAAGCCCCAGATTGGCAGCAAATACCGCAGCTTTTCCCATAGTAACGCCGGCATAGACACGGATATGGGTTTCGTCCAGCCGCTGCATACCGCCTAAGCAATCTTTCAGGCAGATTACCACTCCACAGACTCCTTCGTCCGGCGCCAATATATTGGTTCCTGCGCCCAATATAGCGGTTTTACAGTCCAATAAAACGGATGCTTTCAAAAGCTGTCGCAGCTGTTCCGCATTGCTGGGAAAAGCCATCACCTCTGCCGGACCGCCGATCCGAAAAGAGGTATGCTTTGCCAAAGATTCATCCAGCCGAAGTTCTAAACTGGGCAGTAAAGCAGTAATTTTCTGCTGAAAATCGGTCATAATTGTCATAAACTCCTCCGGGCGTATGATTATTGTGAGTATATCATATTTAGCGGCAATATGCAATTATTACAGATCATTTTTTTGCATAAAAAACAGCCGGGAAAGCTCCCGGCTGCTGTATGTAGATATTTACTTTTCCACAATCTCCAAAACTTCCATAGGACAGGCCTTTACGCAAATGCCGCAAGCGATACACTTGCTGGTAGGGCCCTCCTTGGGAGCAACCATAACCTTCATGGGGCAGACTTCAACACACTTACCACAGGAGGTACACAGCTTCTTGTTAATCATATAAACACCGGTCTTGGGATTCTGGGTAATGGCGCCGGCCTCACAGGCCTTTGCGCACTTACCGCACTGAATACAAACCATCGGCTTTGCCGCGCCGTTCTTTTCCACAATCTGGATGCAGGACAAATCCTGATGGAATTCCTTGTAGAAAGCCTTAGAGCAAGCGCTGACGCACTCCAAGCAAGCCATACACTCTACGCCTTTTTTTACAGCCAACTTCTTCATAAGAGAGAATTCTCCTTTTTCATTGATTTCCCGTCTATTATACTGCAATGCGACCAAAATAGCAATGCCTTATTTTCAAAATTTGCGGCATTTTTCAATTTAATCTGGTTATCTTTTCCAGTCTAATTCAGCTTTAAGCGGAGATACTATTTCTGAAATCGAATTAGAAGGAGGATTCTTATGAAAAAATTCGCCATTATGGTTATGGGTCTTATTTTAGCGCTGTCCCTTTGCGCTTGCGCCTGCGATAATACCGCTCCGGCAACCACTCCGTCTACCAAAGCGACAACCACTACAAGACCCTCAACCACGACTACTATGCCCACTACCAACACAACGATGCCCACGGACACCGTAACCATTCCCATGCCCGAAACCAATATCCCCGACCCCAGTGTGGATACAGTACCCAACGGAACCGACGGCAGCACAAGCGGTACCGACAGCGGCAGAAGCATTCCCAATTCCAACGGCAATATGATGCAGTAAACAACGAGGGTGTGAAGCTTCACACCCTCGTTTGCATCAAAGCACAGCAATATAGCGGCTTAAATTCTTTTTCATCCGTTCTGCGGCCTGCACAGCGGCTGTAATAGGATCTGCATCGGCATTCTCCTCCTGCCACGCTGCCACGATACTCTCACCTGCGCAAGCGATCGCTCCGTGGCCTAAATTATCAAACGCCATACTGCAATTTTTGGCGTTCGCGCCGGGATAATCAAAGCCGTCAATCAGCAAAAACAGCGCCGGGTACTTACTCCGCAAGGTACGCAAGCTGTCCGTGGAGGTAGCAGGACCGACACCGGCGATCCGGCTATACCCGCACTTGCCCATCAGACTCTCGCCCTGCCGCATGGCAATGTCCGCAGCGGCAGCATACATAGGGCGAATACCCACAAGCTGATCCTGCAATTCAGACGCGGATTTATTGCCGGAGCGCAACATCAAAAACAGGTCAAAATCCCGCCCTTTCATTGCATCGGTAAAGGGACGCAGTATATCGCTGCCCAAATAGCACGAAACAAGCAGACCGTCGAACTGCCAATGCTCGGTTAAAGCAGCTGCCGACAGGCTTGCATCCTGGGCGCTGTACTGCTCCGGGGCATCCAGCAGAACATAAAATCCCTGCTCATTTGCAAAACGCAAAAGTGTTTCTAAGGTATTTAATCCCCTGCCGCCCTGCAAGGCAAAGCTACCGAAAGAAAACCGCACAGCAGGCACAAGACCCTTCAAAGCGGTGAGCAATTCCTTTGCATACAGCAAATAGCTTTCAGCAATTGTATCCGCAGACTCCAAAAAGCTCTGCGGTATATGGGTTTTATGCAAGGAAAGCGTTATCATTGATGGATTTTTCTGCTTGCGGATTGCAGTTTGCAGCTTATCAACGGACATAAAAACCCCTCCATTTTTACTCTTTTTTACAGTATATCACATTTTTTTCGCTTTGAAAAGGTGAGAAACCTTTCCATTCGTGATTTTTTTACATTCGGGAATACTAACTATGGAAAGGAGGCGATCGTATGCGCGCAAAAGGACTTGCCATCGCATTGGGTGTGGGCGCCGCTGCCGGCGCGGTAGCAATTTTGGCAATGCCCCGCAGCAATCCCACCCGTCGGCTTGCAGCAAAAGCGGCAGATAAGGTAGAGGATATGGCGTGGAAGGTTTCCAATAGAATTACCGACGAATTTGACCTTTGATACAAAAACACCCGGCATTGCCGGGTGTTTTGCATATCATTGGGTATTTATCTGAATTTCGCCGTTTTCCACACGGATATGGATTGCAGAAATGGGCGACTCAAAGGAATCGATAATCCGCTCGCTGATAGGGTCTTCCAGGCTTTTTTGTATTTCACGGCGCAAATTGCGGGCGCCGTAGGTAACGGAATAGGCCTTCTCCACCAGGTACTGCCGGACAGATTCATCCCAGGTAAGCGCCAGGCCGCGGTTTTGCAGGCTGTCTTTCAGTTCAGCCAACATAATATCCGCAATGCCAAGGAAATTCTCCTCTGTCAGACGGTTAAAGGTAATGATCTCATCCACCCGGTTGATAAACTCCGGACGCAGGAAATCCCGCAGCGCCTGCATAGTCTTTTCCTTGATCATATCGTTATCTGTTCTGCCGAAGCCCAAACCGCCTACCCTGCCCTCAGAGCCGGCATTGGAGGTCATCACAATCACGGTATTCTCAAAGTTCACCACGCGGCCCTGGGCATCGGTAATCCGGCCGTCGTCCAGCACTTGCAGCAGAATATTCAGCACATCCGGATGAGCCTTTTCAATCTCGTCGAACAAAACCACGCAGTAGGGTCTTCTGCGAATCTTCTCCGTCAGCTGACCGGCTTCATCGTAACCCACATAGCCGGGAGGCGAGCCAATCAATTTGGACACAGTATGCTTTTCCATAAATTCCGACATATCCAGTCGAACCAGGGAGTCCACAGAATCAAACAAATCGTTTGCCAGGCACTTCACAAGCTCTGTCTTACCCACACCGGTAGGACCAACGAAAATAAAGGAAACCGGCTTTTTCTTGGGACTGATGCCCACCCTGTTTCTGCGAATGGCTCTTGCCACCGCATCCACAGCCTCATCCTGTCCCACAATATGGGTTTTCAGACGGTCGGCAAGGCCCTTCATCTGCTGATATTCCTGGGCCTTAATTTTACTGGCGGGGATTTTGGTCCAGAGCTCAATGATCCGCGCCAAATTCTCAATGGTAACCGCAGGGGCAGGAATCTTCTCCAGCTCCTCAAGCTCCGCTGCCAGCTGACACAGCTTGCTGCGAATCTCAGCAAGGCGCTCATAATGCTCATTTTCCGTATCCTCGGTGAGCATTCGCAGTTCCAGCTCGTAGTCGTCCCGCTCCTTCTTCTTCTCTGCCCGCAGGGAAATCTCCTTGCAACGCAGATTCACATCAGAACAGGCCTCGTCCAGCAGGTCAATGGCTTTATCCGGCAGGAAACGATCGGTAATATAGCGCTCAGACAGCACTACGCACTGCCTTGCAATCTCCGGGGAAATAGAAACCCCGTGGAAATCCGCGTAGCTTTTGGCAATACCCTGCATAATCTGACAGGCTTCCTCAATGGTAGGCTCAGCAACCGTTACCGGCTGGAAACGCCGTTCCAAAGCCGCATCCTTTTCAATGTGCTTGCGGTACTCGTTGAAGGTGGTAGCGCCTATCACCTGAATCTCACCCCGGGACAGGGCAGGCTTTAAGATATTGGCAGCATTCATAGAGCCTTCCGCATCGCCGGCACCCACCAGATTGTGGACCTCGTCAATCACCAGGATGATGTTTCCGCAGGCCTTGATTTCCGTAATCAAGCTCTTCATACGGCTCTCAAACTGACCTCTAAACTGGGTGCCCGCCACCAGGGCGGTCAAATCCAGCAGGAACACTTCCTTATCCCGGAGCTTATAGGGCACATCCCCGGCGGCAATCCGCTGGGCAAGGCCCTCAGCAATGGCGGTTTTGCCAACACCCGGCTCACCAATCAGGCAAGGATTGTTCTTCTGCCGGCGGTTGAGAATCTGAATCACCCGCTCGGTTTCCACATCTCTGCCGATCACCTTATCCAGCTTGCCCTCTTTGGCTCTGCCGGTTAGATTCATACAGTAGCTATCTAAGAATTTATGCTTATTTGCCTTTTCCTTGGGATTCTTTTCCTGCTTGTTCTCCTGTTTTTTTGCAGGTAATTCGCCTTTCTCGCCGCCCATACTTCCCAGCAACTGATTCAGCAACGGGAATGTGGCAGTGCGGCTTTCGGTTTCATCAGCCTCTTCCCCGTCGATTTGACCGAACACACTGCTCATTTCATCACTCAGGGTATCCAAATCCTCATCGGAAAAGCCCATCTGCTTTACCGCTGCATCAATCTGGGGAATTCCCAGACTGCGGGCGCATTTCAAGCAATAGCCTTCATTCATACTCACGCCGTTTTCAATCTTGGTAATGAAGACAACGGCCATATTTTTCTTACATTTGGTACACAATTTTGGCTGCATACGTTTCTCACAACCTTTCTTCCGGTAGGATAACACAATTTCACCGGAAAAGAACGAACATTTTATGAATTTTCAGACGGACATTCAAACTTATCAATTCCGTCATCATACCACAGGTGGGTCATATACAGTCCCCCCGGCGGTACGGTAGGACCGGCAGCGGTGCGGTTACCCTCGTCGAGAATTTTGGTAATCTGCTCCGGAGGGAACTTGCCCTCTGCGGCATAGACCACTGTGCCAGCCATTGCCCGGGCCATATTGTAGAGAAATCCGTTGGCGCAGACCTTTAACTCTATAATATTGCCCTTGCGCTCCACATTGTAATAATATACGGTGCGGACAGTGGATTTCACATCCGTACCCACGCTGCGCACTGCCGCAAAATCGTGAGTACCCACAAACCGGTCGGCGGCAGCCTGCATAATTTTTTCATCCAGATGCTTGGGGTAAAACCAGGCTCTGTTCACATAGAAGGGGTCCCGGACGCGGGAATTATAAATGGTATAGGTATATTCCTTGCGGACACAGGAGCCGATGGCATTGAACCGTTCATTCACTTCAAAGGCCTTTGTTACCACAATATCCGCAGGCAGATGGGTATTGAGAGCATAGGGCAGTCTCTCGCAGGGAATGGTGGATTCCGTATGAAAATTCGCCACATAGCACCTGGCGTGGACACCCGCATCCGTCCGGCCGCAGCCGGTTACCTGCACCGGATGGCACACAATCATTTCGATAGCCTTCTGCAAGGTTTGCTGAACAGTGGCTAAATTCTTCTGAATTTGCCAGCCGTGGTATGCCGTTCCCTCATAGGTTAAAAACAGGGCAATGTTTCTCATACACACCTCACAGGCCCAATCCGGCAAGGAAAAGCAGCAATGCCAGCAGCGCCACAAGCAGCACAAAGGCATAAGCATCCAACCGGGCAAACACAAGCTGTTTCATTTTGGTACGGCCGTCGCCGCCCTGATAGCAGCGGCACTCCATAGCGGTTGCCAGCTCGTCTGCGCGACGGAACGCACTGATGAACAGCGGCACAAGGATTGGCACCAGAGCCTTTACCCGCTCCAAAAGCTTGCCGTTTTCAAAATCTGCGCCTCTTGCCTTCTGGGCGGACATAATCTTATCGGTCTCCTCAATCAGCGTGGGGATAAACCGCAAGGCAATGCACATCATCATAGACAGCTCGTGAACAGGCATTTTCAGCTTTTTTAAGGGACTTAAAAGAGCTTCCAAGCCGTCCGTAAGACTGATGGGAGATGTGGTATAGGTAAGCAAAAATGTGCCGGAAATCAGCATCAAAATCCGGACTACCATAAAAATTGCCCGGGTAACGCCCTCAGTTGTGATAGTAATGCGCCACACCTTCAAAAGGACCGTCTCACCGCCGGTAAAGAACAGGTTGAGCAATCCCGTAAATACCAAAACCAGCACCAGCGGCTTCATACCGCGGACAATGGCCTTCACGGGAATCCCGGAAACAGCAATCACCGCAGCCAAAAAAGCGAACATAAGGCCGTAGGACACATAGCTTTTCGCAGAAAACAGCGCAACAATATACACCACCAATGCAATCAGCTTGGTGCGGGGGTCCAGCCGGTGAATAGGCGAATTTCCCGGGAAATACTGACCCAGCGTAATATCTTTAAGCATGGGCAGTTCCCTCCTTGATCCGGCGCAGCTCAGATACGGCCTGCTCAACAGTATACACCTGATTCACAGGCACGCCCATATTTTGCAGCTCCATAAACAGCCTTGTAACCTCGGGAATATCCAGACCCATATCCAGCAGCTCCCGGGCGTGGGTAAACACCTCCGCAGGCGTACCCTCCATAGCAAGACGGCCGTTATGCATCACCAGCAGCCGGTCAGCAAGTCGCGCCACATCGTTCATAGAATGGCTGACCATCAAAATAGTGGCGTTCTTTGCCCTCCGGTATTGCTCAATATTGCGCAGAATATCCTCCCTGCCCTCCGGGTCTAAACCGGCCGCAGGCTCGTCCAAAACCAAAACCTCCGGCTCCATAGCAATCACACCGGCAATTGCCACCCGCCGTTTCTGTCCGCCGGACAGGTCAAAGGGCGATACCTCCAACTGGGCATCATCAATCCCCACAAAGGCAGCAGCCTCCCGCACCCGGCGGTCAATTTCCTCCGGTTTCAGTCCCATATTTTTCGGTCCAAAAGCGATGTCCTTATACACCGTTTCCTCAAAAAGCTGATACTCCGGATACTGGAACACCAGTCCCACACGGAAACGGCTTTCGCGAGTGCGCTTTTTATCGGACCAGATATCCTTGCCATCCAGCAAAACAGCACCGGAAGTGGGTTTCAGCAAGCCGTTCAGATGCTGTATCAGTGTGGACTTACCGGAGCCGGTATGCCCGATAATGCCCACAAATTCCCCGCGTTCCACGGTCAAGGATACATCCAGCAGCGCCGCGTGCTGAAAGGGCGTGCCGGTGCTGTAAGTATGACAAAGATTTTTTACCTCTAAAATAGGTGCCAATTTTCTAACCTCCTGTGGGTCAGGCCTTCAAATTTTCACAAAGTACCTGCGCACATTCTTTTGCATTCAATCGGTCTAACGGCAAAGAAAAGCCGTATTCGTTCAATTTATGACACAGTTCTACCGTATCCGGCGCGGCAAGTCCCATACTATGGAGCTTCTCCACCTGGGAGAACACCTCCCGAGGTGCGCCATCCAGGGCTATGCTGCCCTTATCCAGCACCACCACCCGCTGCGCCTGGGCAGCTTCGTCCATATGGTGGGTAATCAGAACTACGGTAATCCCCTTCTCCCGGTTCAGCTGCAAGACCGTATCCATAACCTCTCGCCGGCCCTTAGGGTCCAGCATAGCGGTAGGCTCATCCAAAACAATACATTTCGGCTGCATAGCAATCACACCGGCAATTGGCACCCGCTGCTTCTGTCCGCCGGACAGAAGGTGCGGCGCATGGCTGCGGTATTCATACATACCCACCTGTTGCAGCGCCTCATCCACCCGCTGACGGATATCCGCCGGGGAAACCCCCAAGTTCTCCGGGCCGAACGCCACATCCTCCTCTACCACATTGGCAACGATCTCGTTATCGGGATTCTGAAAAACCATTCCCACAGCCCGACGGACCCCAATCAACTGCGCCGGGTCAGAGGTATCCTGACCGCAGACATATACCTTGCCGCCGCAGGGAAGCAAAATGCTGTTAAAATGCTTGGCAAGGGTGGATTTTCCGCAGCCGTTGCTGCCCAACACGGCAACAAACGAGCCTTCCTCAATGGCAAGATTCAAGTCCTCAAATACGGCAACGCCGGGCGTGTCATCCACGCCCGGATAGGTGTATGCCAAATGTTCAACAGAAATTGCAGTGCTCAAAACAGCACCTCCCAATCAAGGTGTCCAGCGACCGGTTGCGCCGCAAGGCAGAACCAAACCGGTAGAACGCACCGGAAGTCCCAGCTCACCCACAGCAGTACTGCCTCCGTGATTTGCGCTGAACACAACATCGGACGCATACCCCACAGCAGAGGGAGCCAAGCCGGTGGTATAGGAATTGATAATCACAAACAGCGGGTTGTCGGTAAGCAGCTTTTCCACTTCCAATAAGAACGGATAAAAGCTGGTCTCCATTTTCCATATTTCGCCGCTGGGACCTCTGCCGTAGCTGGGCGGGTCCATAATAATGCCGTCATAACGGCGGCCGCGGCGAATCTCCCGCTGGATAAACTTGGCGCAGTCATCCACAATCCAGTGAATAGGACGGTCTGCAAGACCGGACGCAACCGCATTTTCCTTTGCCCAGGAAACCATACCCTTGGAAGCATCCACGTGGTACACCTCTGCGCCGCCGGCAGCCGCTGCCAAAGTAGCGCCACCGGAGTAAGCGAACAGGTTCAGCACCCGTGTGGGACGGCCGGCAGATGCCACCTTTTCCCGGATAAAATCCCAGTTGGCGGCCTGCTCGGGGAACACGCCGGTGTGCTTAAAGTTCATTGGCTTTACATTGAAGGTAAGGTAATCCTTATAGTGAATCTGCCAGCGCTCCGGCAGCTTATGGTCCGTCCAATGACCGCCGCCGGTGGAGGAACGGACATATCTGGCATCATAGCGCTTCCAGGCAGGCTCTGCGTGGGGCGTGTCCCAAATCACCTGGGGATCGGGACGGACAAGAATATACTTTCCCCACCGCTCCAGCCGTTCACCGGCTGCAGTGTCCAGAACTTCATACTCTTTCCATCCGTCAGAAATCCAAATCATCTGTTTCTCCTCTTTTTCGATTCATTACGGCTCTGTGGTTTCCGCAACCTCAGCGGTTTCCTCAATTTCTGTGGCTTCTGTTGCCTCAGTCGTTTCTTCGGGTACTGTGGTCTCCTCCGGCTCGGTGGGAGCGGGATGCAGCGCCTCATACTTCTTCCAGGCGGCCTTGGTATGCACGCGGCATGCCACATAGGGTGTTCCGGCGCTGTTGCTCAAATTGCCTCTTATGCCTCTGAATACGGCATCATCCCCATCAGAATCCACGAAATACACATAGTCATTGCGCAGATAATCCCGAATCAGGTTATACTGCTCTACTTCCAGCAATTCATCAATCTCGGCCTGGGTCAATTTCACAAGACCCTTCTTTTTCAGCTTGACGGTCTTATCCACCTGGGCAAACTTGCGGCACCATTCGGTCGCCACACCGCCGCCGGAGCAATAATCCACCATCACATGCTTATCGCAGGTTTCCGCGGGTATATCCTCAGGGTAGACAAGGGCCTTGCTGGTGGCGATAAAATCATCCGGCTGCAACAGAGAATCCAAACGAATATCCTTCTTGCAGGCATCTGTTGCCACCTTGCCGGAGCTCAGGCACATTTCAACCCATTCCATTTTCTTGGTGCTGTACAGCAGGATATCCTTCTTACCCTTGTGGACAGGTCCCATTACCTTCTTAAACAGCGTGGCTGCCGGGTTGTTCACATTGATACACTGAATGGATTCCGGGTCATCAAATCCAGTCCAAACTGCTGCGGTATAATAACCGGTGTAGCCACAATACCAACGGTCATAGTTATCACCGGAAGTACCGGTTTTACCGGCAGTAGATATACCGTGGGAATAGAAAAGGTTTGCCTCGGTACCGGTACCTTCATTGGTAGCGGCTGTGAGACAGAAGTTCATATAATCAACCGTCTTCTGACTGAG
Source organism: Faecousia sp. (assembly GCA_045635105.1). Classification (GTDB taxonomy): domain Bacteria; phylum Bacillota; class Clostridia; order Oscillospirales; family Oscillospiraceae; genus Faecousia. The sequence goes on from JAZRBN010000060.1 coordinate 20,224, forward strand.
AATGGTTTCTTTCTCCTGGGTATTATCCAGCACTATATTACCGTCGCTGTCATAGACCTTGGTAAAGGTTCTGCCCCTGCGGTACTCGCCGTCATTGGCGAAGGTGGCAAAGGCGCTTGCCATATCCCGGACAGTAACGCCAACAGTCTGGGCGCCCATAGCCAACGGGCCATAATCAATATCGGTGCGCACAGTGCCGGCAGGATCCACATATTCTTCCACCAATGTGGACAGGCGGAACTTTTCTGTTGCAAACTTATAGGCGTAATTCACGCCGGATTTATCCAGTGTTTGGACAGCTGCGGCGTTGACAGAACGCACCACTGCCCGATAGATGGTACGGGCATAGGAATAAGTTCTGGTATCGTTAAAAGGATAAGGACTATTCCCAAGATAAAACAAAGGCATATCCTTAACCACCGTTGCAGGCGTAATAGCGCCGGACTCAAAAGCAGGCGCATACACCGTCAAAGGCTTAATGGACGAGCCGGACTGGCGCACGGAGTCGGTAGCATAGTTCCAGCCGTCGTGGTCCTTCTTTTCGCCCACGCCGCCTGCCATTGCCACAATATCACCGGAACGGTTATCGATAATCACCATACCGGATTGCAGCTGCTGACCGCCGCGGGTATCGGGAATCTCGTCCAGATTGGTATAAATCTTGTCAACCTGGTCCTGGACCTTTTTATCAATGGTGGTATAGATATGATAACCACCCTTTTGGATCTGCTGCATCATCAGCTCTCTGGTGCTTTCATTCCACTGGAAGCCTGCCTGCTCGGCAAAAGCCTTGGCAACATCCTCCAAGACCGTATCGGCGAAATAGGAATACACACCCTGGGAGGCGTCCTTCTGCACAGCTGTTTCCGTACCGCACTGGGGGCAGTAATAGACGCTGCCTTTTTTCTCATAAGTGCTGACAATGCCGCGGTAAAGGCAGTCCGCATTGGCGCAGGTTGCCAGCCGGTCCTCATCGTCCACGCCGGCTTTCAGCACCAGCTCCTGGGCAACTGCTTCATTATACTGTTCATCGGTAATCCAGCCATACTCCCGCATAGCCCACAGAACATCTTCTTTTCGCTTCTTGTTATTCTCAAAGTTCTGATAAGGGTCATAATAGGTAGGAGAGTTGGTAATGCTGATAAGGCTTGCGCACTCGGCGGTGGTGAGCAGTTCCAGCTCCTTGCCGAAATAAGTCTCCGCAGCGCTGCGCACGCCCCGGCAGCCCTGGCCCAGATAGATGCAGTTCAGATACATCTCCATAATGGTATCCTTATGATACCGTTTTTCCAGCTGCAATGCCCGGAAAATCTCCAAAACCTTTCGCTGCACCGTTACATCATCGGCAGATTCATCTTCAAACAGCAGCAGATTCTTGATCAGCTGCTGGGTAATACTGGAACCGCCCACAGAATCATCGCCAAAGAACATTCTGGCGCAGGCTTTAATGGTGGTTACCCAGTCCACGCCCTGGTGGGTATAGAAACGGTGGTCCTCAATGGAGATTGCAGCGTGGACCAGATCCTTGGGAATATCTTCCAGATCCGCCCACTTGCTGCTGGTGGTGGTAAAAATATTCTGCAAGACCTGAATATCGCCATTTTCGTCCACATAATACATAGTGGACGGCGCATCCAGCTCCACATCTTCAATTTCCATATCTGCCATAGGCAGAATATCCTCTTGCAGGTAATCGCCCAGAATGCCCACAAAGACAAAGCCGCACACCACGCCGATCAGCAGCACCGTTACCAGCGCGCCGACAGCAATCTTCCCGGCGGACAGGATCACTGTCCAGGCTCTGCTCAGGGTTTTCAGCAGCCAATGGGGATCCCAATCCTGCCGTATAAGCTTCTTCCTTTTTTTATTTGCCATTTATATAACCTCCATTGGTTCGGCAGTATGCCGACAAGGTAAATTTCTTCATTTCACAGCCAGGTGCATACCTCTGTGCGTATAGTATAGCACAACACATTCAAAAACGAAAGACCTATTTTTAATTACTTTCAGTATGCCCCATAAAGGCTCATAAAAGCACACCGCCAGGATATACTAATAGCAATGACAGGTTACCCCTTGATTTTCTTTCGGTGAGCCGTTAAAATACTAATAGAAACATACAGGAGGTACACACTATGTCTGACGAATACGGTTCCGACTTTATTACCATTGCCGACGAGGACGGCACTGAATTTGAGCTGGAAATTCTCACAACCCTGGAATACAACGGCGCAACCTATCTTGCCGTTACCCTTGCCACCGATGAGGAAACGGAGGATTTGGAGGTCAGCATTCTTAAATCCGTAGAGGAAGACGAGGATGATCCCATTCTCTGCGCCATTGAGGACGAGGAAGAACTGGAAACGGTATACAGTCTGATTATGGATCAGCTTTATGCCGAGGAGGACGAGGAAGACTGATACGCACTGCCTGCTTGGTGCGTAATGTGTCCTGTTGGACCCACATTTTATAATAGGGATGTTTGACTTCTGTGTCGGATTGCAGACCTCCCGCCCTTGCTTTGACAAACGGCGGACGTTGGGAGCAGCGAAGACAGAGAGCGGCAACCCACCTGCCTTTTCGTGCAGGTCATAATCGGACACATACGGCCGAAGCGGGTACGGCATGGGGGGTTCTGCCCCCCATGTTTTTTGTTAATATGCTAAAAAATTGTAAATATTCTTGTGTTTTTTGCCCAAACTGTAAGAATCCACTTGCAACCTGGCAACAAATCGGTTATAATACTGGGGATTATGCCCTAAGGCACTTAAATATTACCAACGGATTATGAGAGGAATTGATTACATGAGCGCATCCAGCAAGAAAAAGCTCCGCAAGGAAGCTGCCGCTGCCGCACTGACTGAACGGCAGAAAAGAGAACAGGCTGAGGCCAAAAAGCTGAAAACCATCTCCATTACATTTGTCGTTATTATGCTTGTAGTTGCCTTAACCGCAGCATCTGTTCTGGCAGTCAGAGCCGTGAATAACTCCGGCGTCATTGACAGAAACACCATTGCTGCCGTTACCGGTGAGCACGAACTGAACAGCGTTCAGCTGGCCTACTACTATACCGACTTTATCAACAATCAATTTAACGAGTGGAAATCCTCCTTCGGCTCCAGCTATTCTACCTATATTAAAATGATGGGTCTGGACATCAGCAAGCCTCTGGATAAGCAGATCCACGACGAAAAGACCGGCGAAACCTGGGCTGACTACTTCCTGAATGAGGCTCTGGAAAAAGCCAAGAGCGACTATGCCCTCTATGACAAGGCTACCGCTGAGAGCTTTAAGCTGTCTGAGGACGAGCAGAAATCTTTGGATGCCATTGCCTCCAATATGGAGCTGTACGCTATGTACTATGGCTACAAGAACGCAGACAAGTTCTTAGTTGGCACCTACGGCTTTGGCGCTGATGTTGATTCTTACAAGCATTACAATGAGGTTGCTACCATTGCTTCTGCTTACTACAACAAGTACAGCGAAGACCTGTCCTACGACGATGAAGCAATCCGCAAGCACGAAAAGGACAAGTATAACGACTACTCCGCTTTCGATTTTGCCCGTTACTATGTAAGCACCAGCGATTACATCAAGGGCGGCACCAAGGACGAAAACGGCCATATGGTTTACACCGATGCCGAGAAGGAAGCTGCAATCAAGGCTGCCAAGGAAGTGGCTGACCTGCTGGCAGAATCCAAGAATGTAGAGGCGCTGGACAAGGCTGTTGCCGGTCTTGCCATCAACAAGGATAAGAAGGACGCCGCCAGCACCAAGAGCACCAATTTGATGTATCCTCAGGTTCCCACCGCAATCCAGTCCTGGCTGGCCGATGAGAAGCGGGTGGAAAATGACATTGCTGTCATTGCCAACGAAACCACCTCCAAGGACGAAGACGGCAAGGAGATTAAGGAAACCGCCGGCTACTATGTTGTCCTGTTCCAGGGCCGCAACGATAACCTGCGCAAGCTGGCCAATGTCCGCCACCTGCTGGTTCAGTTTGAAGGCGGCACCACCGGCACTGACGGCAATAAGACTTACACCGCCAAGGAAAAGGCTGCCGCCAAGACCGAGGCTGAGCGTCTGCTGAAAGTCTGGAAGGAAGGCAAGGCTACTGAGGACACCTTCATTGCTATGGTTAAAGCATATTCCGATGACGGCTCTGCCTCTGAGGGCGGTCTGTTTGAGGACATTCACAAGAACTCCGGCTATGTCAGCGAGTTTGAGAACTGGTGCATCGATGAAAAGCGTAAAGCCGGTGATGTGGAAATTGTGGAAACCGAATTCGGCTATCACATTATGTACTACGTTGGCGACGGCGATCTGACCTACCGCGACTATATGATCACTGAGGATCTGCGCGCTGCTGATCTGGAAAAATGGTACGACGGCATCTGTGATGCTGCTACCATCACCAAGAAGGACACCAAGCGGATTAAGACCGATATCATTCTCGGTTCCTCCTTCTAATCTCTGACATATTGCATAAAAACCACCTCTCGTGGAAATGATTTCCACAGGAGGTGGTTTTTTATTGGCCAATATACTGTATTTAATGCTGGCAGGCAGCGCAGCAGGACTGGTAAACGGCTTGTTCGGTGCCGGCGGCGGGATGGTACTGGTACCGTTGCTTGGTAAAAAAACAGGGCTCAGTGAGCAGGAACGATTCCCTGCATCCGTCGCCATTATTGCGCCGATTTGTATTGTTTCCTTACTGTTCTCCGCAGATTGGAATCTTACCTTTTGGCAGATCCTCCCCTATCTGCTGGGCAGCGCAGCCGGCGGAATTGCCGCAGGCTTTTGGGGTAAGAAAATCCCCACACTCTGGCTGCACCGGATACTGGGCGCGCTGATACTATGGGGAGGGATTCGATATTTATGTTAGACTATGTTGCCTTTCCTGTTTCCGCAGTCTTGGGATTTCTTTCCGGACTGGGAGTAGGCGGCGGAAGCCTTTTAATGCTGTGGCTGACCCTGGCTGTGGGAATGGAATATGAGCAGGCGCGGATTCTGAATCTGCTGTTTTTTCTCCCGTCGGCCTTCATTGCTACCCTGTTCCGCCGAAAACAAGGGTCTGTTGATTTCAAAAAAATCCTTCCCGCCATTATTTGTGGTTGCATAGCTGCTGCCCTGTTTTCCTATATCGGCAACAGTATGGACACCACAATACTGAAAAAGTTCTTCGGCGGTCTTCTGCTGTTTACAGGATTGCGGGAACTGTTTTACCGTCCGCGAAAAGCCAAATAACCCTCTAAAATTAAGGCTGCTGCCACCGCATCCACGGTATTTTTCCGTTTTTTGCCGTGATAATTATGCTGAGAAAGAATATTGTGAGCCTCTACCGTTGTACGGCGCTCGTCCCACAAATGCACCGGCAATCCCGTTGCCTCCTGCAATTTAGCTGCAAATTCCCGACAAAGCTCTGCCCGCACACCCTCGCTGCCATCCATATTTTTAGGAAGTCCTACCGCAATCTCTCCCACATCAGACTCCTTGACCATAGCGCAGATCTGCGTTATGGTCTTTTCCATATTTCTGCTGTGGATAACCGAAGTCGTACCCACAATGCTGCAAAGCAAATCGGAAACGGCAATTCCCGTCCGGGCATCGCCATAGTCCACACCCATAACTCTCTTCATAGCGATTTTTCTCCTTTGCGTGCTGTTTTGCACCCATTATACAGCAAAATTCCCAAAAAATAAAGAAAAAATTTGTTGACTTCCACCCTCCCCTGTGTTAGAATGGTTCTACCTGTGAAAAGAGGGCTTTTTTTGTGCGCCTTTTTTCAGCTCCGGGCGGCAATTTGTAGTGTGTCGCTTCCTAAATCTATCATAGCCGGAGTGATACAGGGAGGCAATTTTTAAGGAGGTGCCGTTATGCGCGTTAAAGTCACTTTGAGATGCTCTGAGTGCAAGCAGAGAAACTACAATACCATGAAAAACAAGAAAAATGACCCCGACCGTCTCGAAATGAAGAAGTATTGCAGATTCTGCAAGAAACACACCGTTCACAACGAGACCAAGTAAGGAGGCCGCGAAATGGCAGATGTAAAAAAGCAAAACTGGTTCGCAAGAGCCTGGGGTCGGATTTGCAGATACTTCCGTGAGCTCCGCAGTGAGCTGAAGAAGGTCGTTTGGTCTACCCCCAAGCAGGTTGCCAAGAGCACTCTGATCGTAATTGTATGCGTCCTGGTTGTAGGCGTATTCATCTGGGTGTTCGACTTTGTTGCTCGTTTTGGCATTGATGCTCTCATCAAGGTCTTTAACTAAGGAGACGAGCTATGGCAGATGCTGCAAAATGGTATGTTGTCCATACCTATTCCGGCTACGAAAACACTGTCAAAGCCACCATTGAGAAAACCGTCCAGAGCCGTCAGCTGCAAGATCAGATTATCACTGTTGCCATCCCTCAGGAAACTGTAACAGAGATTACTGATGCCGGCGTAAGCAAAACTTACGACCGCAAGCTGTACCCCGGCTATGTATTCGTCAAGATGGTTTATTCCGACGATACCTGGCACGTAATTCGCAATGTCCGCGGCGTTGCAGGCTTTGTTGGCGCATCCGGAAGCGACCCCTTCCCCCTGTCTGATGAGGAAGTCTACGAAATGGGCGTTGAAAAGCGCGAGATCGTAGTCAGCTATACAGTTGGCGACACGGTGCGCATTCTCGACGGTCCTTTGAGCTCCTTCACCGGCGTGGTGGAAGAAATGGATGTCGACAAAAATTCGGTCAGCGTGATTGTTTCTATGTTTGGCCGGGAGACCCCTGTGGAGTTCGAGCTCGATCAGGTGGAACTCATATCCCAATAACGCATCGGACCGGTTCTCCGGTCGGACCGTGGGAGGGGCAAACCGCCCCGAAAGAAATGCGCAAAGCGCATATTACCACATTTTATTCAGGAGGTGCTTATTATGGCACAGAAAGTTACTGGCATTATCAAGCTTCAAATTCCTGCCGCTAAGGCAACTGCTTCTCCCCCTGTTGGTCCCGCTCTGGGTCAGCACGGTGTGAACATCGCTGCTTTCATTAAGGAATTCAACGCCCGCACCCAGGCTATGGAGGGCTACAAGATTCCCGTCGTGATTACTGTTTATGCAGACCGCAGCTTCACCTTTATCACCAAAACCCCTCCGACTCCCCTGCTGGTTATGAAGGCAATCGGCTTGGAGAAGGGCTCCGGCGTTCCCAACAAGAACAAGGTTGGCACCATCACCCGCGCACAGATCGCTGAAATCGCAAAGACCAAGATGCAGGATCTGGTCGGCGCTACTCAGGAGGCTGTTGAAAGCCAGGTTGCCGGTACCTGCCGCAGCATGGGCGTTACCGTTGTTGATTGATTTTAACTGTCCGAGCAAATATTTGGCTCGGTAATGTGGGAGGATTTTTCCGCATCACCACTATAAGGAGGATATAACAAGTGTTTAGAGGCAAAAAGTATAAGGAGAGCGCCAAGCTGATTGACCGCTCTGTTCAGTATGATCCCACCGAGGCCCTGGATCTGGTAGTGAAGGGTGCTTCCGCAAAGTTCGACGAGACCGTCGAGCTGCACATCAAATTGGGCGTTGATTCCCGCCACGCTGACCAGCAGGTCCGCGGCGCCGTGGTTCTGCCCAACGGCACCGGTAAGGTTGCCCGCGTTCTGGTGTTCGCCAAGGACGCAAAGGTTGACGAGGCTCAGGCAGCCGCCGCTGACTATGTTGGCGGTATGGAGCTGGTTGAGAAAATCACCAAGGAAAACTGGTTTGACTTCGACGTTGTGGTTGCTACCCCCGATATGATGGGCGTAGTTGGCCGTCTGGGTAAGGTTCTGGGCCCCAAGGGCTTGATGCCCTCCCCCAAGGCCGGTACTGTTACCCCCAACGTTACCGCTGCTGTTCAGGAAATCAAAGCCGGTAAGGTTGAGTACCGTCTGGACAAGACCAACATCATCCACTGCCCCATCGGCAAGGTTTCCTTCGGCGCTGACAAGCTGACCGAGAATATGGATACTCTGATGACCGCTGTTGTAAAGGCTAAGCCTGCAGCAGCCAAGGGTCAGTATATCCGTTCCTGCACCGTGGCTTCCACTATGGGCCCCGGCGTAAAGGTCAACACCAGCAAGTACGGCAACTAATTTGCAAATCGAAAACCAGGAAGGCGATGCCTTCCGGGTTTTGCTGTTTATAATCTATAACCGCCCCTAAGTTCTCCGGTAATCAGGTTAATTGTACTGCCGTATACATACAGGCCAACATAGGCCTCGAAATAGACGCTGTCTTCGCCTGTATCGATATAATAATATTGCAAATTCGGATGCCGAAGCAATTCACGGCCGCGCCCATTTGTCAAGTCAATCTCAACCAATGTATCGCCGTCCAGAATCACCAATCGATCCTCGTCAAGGCAGGAACTATTCACATAAATCTCACCGCGCGCAGCCTCATACAACGTGGCAGACTGGCTGCCGTCATAAGTCGCTGCATACAAGGTTTTCTTATCTGAGAGCATATACAACACACAACTGCCGGTATCCTGCATCCAACTCACCGGCGTGTCTGAAAGCCTTTGATAATCCCCGTGGGTTTTGACATACACATACTTTCCGGAATCAACTCCGGTAAGCAGTATGCAATCAGCCTCTACCGTATCGTCAGATTGCGTGATAAAAGACGGAATTTCACCCAGGTCCTGCCACTGTCCCATAATCACCTCCGGCTCCGGTCCGGTGGTTACTTCGGGGTTAAAATGGTCGTGGGGATAACCGCTTCCGTGCCAGCAGCTATCAATAATGCCGGTCTTTCGGGTGAGGCTACCGTCTGCGGGATTGTAGGTGCATTTCAAAAAAGCACGAACCCCGCTGGTATCCTGAATATGATGCAAAAGAAAAGATTCCATTAGTATTCGCGAAAGGCCATTTTCATCTTCCCAATACTGAGAATAGTCATACTCCCCAGTGCCGCCGTTTACCGGAATCTTTCGATACTGACTGTCAGGATCAGCAAGCTCCGCTTTCAGCAAATCAATCATATCCGGATTTATCATTGTCCAGGATAGCGGTCCTGCTGTGTTGGTTATGTTTTCCAACGCAATCTTGTAAAAGTCGCCCTGCATTTCATAAAGGACATCCTGTTGCATTGTGGGTAAATAGATTCTTCCCACCGTCAATTTCCCATCAGTACAGGCGGTGTAATACAGCAGCAAATTATCCTGCAAATTGTAGCTGGAAAGGGTCAGCCCCTCCAAAAGCGCCTCTGTTTCACCGGTTGCAAGCTCTACGCGGAACAACCGATAAGTATTTTGAGTATATTCATACCGGGAAAAATAAGCATACCGACCGTCAGCGCCGGCAACATAAATTTCTCCACTCTCATCATTCTCAACATTCGGGATTTTGTAATACGCCTCTGTTTCCTGGCAGCAAACATACCACGCATTATCTTTATTTCTCACACAAAACCGCTTATCACCTTTGATCCACTGGACAGTGGACCGGGAAATTTCACGGGGAACAGAAAAATATTCCTCATAGCTTAAATACACCGGCGTTTCCACCTGCCACATATCAACAGACATATTGGAATCTGTGGCAGGATTGTTCTCTGTATTATCCGTATTGTCCGTATTTTCTGTGGTTGTTTCCTGGGTTTCCCACTGGGTGGTATCATTGGTCTGACCGGTTGTATCATCCGTATCAGCAGGTGAACAGGCACACAACAGCAGCATCAGCATAACCACAAACAACAAAATCCTTTTCACACCGATTCCTCCTTATCTGTATTGAATATATAGCTTCCCAATTCATTTATAACACATAAAATTACATCAAACAACAACATTTTCATTGCAAAAAATTACAACGCAAAAAAGATTGGTTACAATTGCCATTATTTTACGGTTTCTTGCAAATTTATGCTTGACAATGACAGTAATATCTGTTAAAATATCGGAGTTGCCAAAGACAGCAGGTGCTGCAAAGCATAAATCCTGCCGAGGTGCGCCAATTGTTTTGATTGTTTGCGTGTCTTTCTGTCTTCTGGCAGGAAGACACTTTTTTAGTTTTCGGAGGTGAAACACATGCCCAACGCAAAGGTTCTTGAAAGCAAGAAGGCAGTGGTTGAAGCTCTGTCCGGCAAGATCAAGGAAGCTACTTCCGTGGTTTTTGTTGACTACAAGGGTATCACCGTTGCTCAGGATGCCGCTCTGCGTAAGCAGTTCCGTGACGCTGGTGTGGAGTACTCCGTTGTTAAGAACACTCTGACCCGTTTCGCTGCCAAGGAAAATGGCTACGACTTCGACAAGGTTCTCAACGGCACTACCGCTATGGCCAGCACCACCGGCGATCCTATTGCTCCCGCTCGTATTATCTGCGAGTATGCCAAGAAGAACAAGCTCCCCATGGCTATCAAGGGTGGTATTGTTGAAGGCAGCGTTCTGTCCGCAGACCAGCTCAATGGTTTCGGCGAACTGCCCAGCAAGAATGCTCTGGTTGCTTCTGTGCTTGGTACTTTCCTGGCTCCCATTTCCAGCCTGGCTTTCGTTTTGGATCAGGTTCGTATCCAGAAGGAAAACGGCGTCGAGCCCGTTGCTGCTGCTCCTGCTGAGGAAGCTGCCGCACCCGCTGAGGAAGCTGCTCCCGCAGCTGAAGCTCCTGCTGAGAACGCAGAGGCTTAATTCATTCGTAAATCCACAAAAATATAACACATTTAACATTTAGGAGGATATAACAATGGCTAGTGAAAAAGTCACTGCTCTCGTAGAGGAAGTTAAGGGTTTGACCGTTCTGGAGCTGTCCGAGCTGGTTCACACTCTGGAAGAAGTTTTCGGCGTTTCCGCCGCTGCTGCTGCTGTTGCTGCTCCCGCTGCTGGCGGCGCTGCTGAGGCTGCAGAAGAGAAGACCGAGTTCGACGTCATTCTGAAGGACGCCGGCGCTTCCAAGCTGAACGTCATCAAGGTTGTCCGCGCTGTTACCGGCCTGGGCTTGAAGGACGCTAAGGACCTGGTTGACAACTGCCCCAAGACCTTGAAGGAAGCTGTCTCCAAGGAAGATGCCGAGAAGATGGTCGCAGAGCTGAAGGAAGCTGGCGCCGAGGCAGAGATGAAGTAATCTCACTTCACTTCACACACAAAAACAGCCGCCGGTTTTCTGGCGGCTGTTTGCGTTTTAGGAGGTTTCTATGGATTCCGTTATCAATTACTTTACAGAAATGAATCTGGACATTATCGCATTTCTGAAAGCGTCCGGTATGCTCATTGGCGCGCTGCTGGTACTGGCGCTTATCGGCAAATTGGCATTTGGCAAGCGCTCTGCTTTGACCCTGGCGGTCTCCTCCGTCATTGGCATTCTGTTCATTTATACGATTACCATATTGCTGGGCAATGCCGGCGAAGGTTTTCAGAAGTTCATCGCTCCCCTGCCCTTTGTAACCATCGAAAACAACACGATGGTGCTATTTGATTTCCAGGCAGATTACACCGTTGTATGCACCCAGGTGCTGAGTATGATCATTCTGTCCTTCCTGATGAATCTTGCAGACGGCTGGCTGCCTAAGGGCAAGCATATTATCCCCTGGGTGTTCTTCCGCTGTCTGGGTGTAACCATTGCGCTGGTGCTGCATCTTGTGGTTACCGGTTTGTTCACAACATATCTGCCCGAGGGTCTTGTAACCTACGCGCCTGTGATTCTGCTGGCAATTCTGGCGCTGATGCTGCTCACCGGCGCATTGAAGTTCCTTGTAGGATTGGTGCTGACCACTGTTAACCCCTTGATTGCCGCCCTCTACACCTTCTTCTTTGCCAATGTGGTGGGAAAGCAGATTACTAAGGCAGTTCTCACCACCGGCATTCTGGCAGCGCTGGTGCTGGTGCTGCAAAAAATGGGCATTGTGGCAATCACCATTGCCTCTGCCGCACTGGCTGCATATATCCCTTTGATCCTGCTGCTGGTGGTGCTGTGGTACATCGTTGGCAAACTATTATAAATTCCCCAAAAAATTTTGTAAAGTCCAGTAATTTTTATTTTACAAATGGGGTAAGTTGTATTATAATAGGAAGGTAAAGGAGCTTTTGCCCTTTACCGGATTTGTAACTAAATTATTCAGATTGGATGTGTTACTATGGGCCGGATGTTAGGTACTGTTTCAATGGGTGTTCGCGCTCCCATAATTCGTCAGGGTGATAACCTGGCGGAAATCGTTACCGGTTCTATTTTGGAAGCCATAAAGGTGGACGGCATTATCCCCCGGGATCGGGATGTAGTTGCTATGACCGAAGCAATTGTGGCTCGGGCGCAGGGCAACTACGCCAGCGTGCAGAATATCGCCAGCGATGTTCGCGCCAAGCTGGGCGGTGAGACTGTGGGTGTTATCTTCCCCATTTTAAGCCGTAACCGCTTTGCGATCTGCCTGCGGGGCATTGCTATGGGCTGCAAAAAAGTTGTGCTGATGCTCAGCTACCCTTCCGACGAGGTGGGCAACCACTTAATCGACTGGGATTTGATGGACAAGCACAATGTTGACCCCTATCGGGATGTGCTGACTGAGGAGAAGTATCGGGAACTGTTTGGCTATATTAAGCACCCCTTTACCGGCGTGGACTATGTGGATTACTACAAAAATCTGATTCAGGAAGCCGGCGCAGAGGTGGAAATTGTCTTTGCCAACGATCCCCGGGCAGTACTTGCCTACACAAAGAATGTGCTCAACTGCGACATTCATACCCGTGAGCGTACCAAGCGGCTTCTGAAAGCTGCCGGCGCTGAGCGTGTGTGCGGACTGGACGAAATTATGACCGAACCCGTTAACGGCAGCGGCTACAACCCCAAATACGGTTTGCTGGGTTCCAACAAGGCAACCGAGGATACTGTAAAACTGTTCCCCAAGGACTGCCAGGATTTGGTGGAAGACATTCAGAAGCGGCTTTCGGATGCCACCGGCAAGCATTTTGAGGTTATGGTCTACGGCGACGGCGCTTTTAAGGACCCTGTGGGTAAAATTTGGGAGCTGGCAGACCCGGTGGTCTCCCCTGCCTATACCGCAGGCTTAGAGGGTACACCCAACGAATTGAAGCTGAAATACCTGGCTGACAATGACTTTGCAAACCTCTCCGGCGAGGAGCTGCGCAACGCCATTAAGGATAAGATTCAGCAGAAGGACGGTTCCAGTTTGGTTGGCAATATGGCTGCCCAAGGCACCACCCCCCGTCGGCTTACCGACCTGATCGGTTCTCTGTGCGATTTGACCTCCGGTTCCGGTGATAAGGGTACGCCGATTGTCTATATCCAGGGCTACTTTGATAACTATACCAACGACTAAAATAAACACAAAAGAGGAGTGCTGCCAAGCACTCCTCTTTTTATTATGCCTTTTCAATAGCCTCTACTACATTCGCAATGCCGTCTGTATTTACCGATTCCATCAGTCCATTGTCATAACACTCTGCTACCTTGGGATCGATGGGCAGTCTTGCCAGCACCGGCAGGCCAAATTCAGCTGCAACCGCATCCAGCTTACTCTTGCCAAAAACTTCGATTTTCTTACCGCAATCGGGACATTCCAGATAAGAATAGTTCTCCACAAAGCCCAGCACAGGAATGTGCATCATATTGGCCATCTTCACCGCCTTGGCAACAATCATAGACACCAAATCCTGGGGACTGGTAACAATCACGATCCCGTCCACCGGCAGGCTCTGGAACACCGTCAGCGGCACATCGCCTGTTCCGGGAGGCATATCCACGAACAGGTAATCCACATCCTCCCAAATCACATCCGTCCAGAACTGCTTCACCGCGCCGGCAATCACCGGACCGCGCCACACCACAGGGGCAGTGGCATCATCCAGCAGCAGGTTAATAGACATCACCTGAATGCCGGTCTTACTCAGCGCAGGATACAGCCCCTCCTCCCCTGCGCCCTGGCACTCACTGACACCAAAGGCAGTAGGCGCAGACGGTCCTGTAATATCCGCATCCAGCACGCCAACCCGCTTGCCCTTCTTAGACATTGCCACCGCAAGCATCGAGGTAACCGTGGATTTGCCCACGCCACCCTTGCCGGAGACCACTGCGATCACCTTTTTTACGTTGGATTTTGGGTTTAATTGGGCAATTAAACTCTCCTTCTTCCGATCGCCGCAATCTGCGCTGCTGCAAGAAGAACAATTTCCGTTACAAGAACTCATACTATAACTTCCTTTCCTTTATCCATTCTCTTGGGCATTTTCCCAAGCTTCCATCAATTCCAAAAGGACGGCTTCTGCCGCTTCCTTTTCACCTAGCAGGCGGGTTAGCTCCTGGTAATCCGCTGCCGCAGCCTCAATGGCAGCATCCAGTTCCGCAATGACGCCCTCCTGCTTTTCAATCTCCCGTTCCAGCCGGCGAATCTGCTTGTCGGTTTCCTTAGTACCACCCTTAGGTTTCTCTTTTTTGGGTTTCGGCGGTGCATCAAGTTGAGGTTTTGACGCAGCTTCGTGAGCCAAAATGGAACGGTACTTGCTGTATCCGCACTTAAAATCCCGGATTTTTCCGTCTTCCAGCAACCAAATCCGCTCGGCAAATTTCTCAATAAAGTACCGGTCGTGGGACACAAACAGCAGTACGCCCTCAAACTCTTCTATGGCAGCCTCAACCCATTCCCGGGAGGCAATGTCCAGGTGGTTTGTAGGCTCGTCCAAAATTAAGAGGTTAATTTTTTCGTCCATGAGCATACACAGCCGCAGGCGGGATTGCTCGCCGCCGGAGAGGGTTCCCACACTTTTGAACACATCTTCACCCTGGAACAAGAATGCGCCCAGGCGGTCGCGAGCCGTCTGTGGAGTGCAGTTTTTCTCATAGAGCATGGTGTCATACAGGGAGCGCTCCGGATGGTCAAAATGGATAATCTGGGGTAAATACCCCCACTTTACCGTAGGACCGAACTGGATCTTGCCCTTGCAAGCCTCCTCACCCAGCAGGCACTTGATAAATGTGGATTTTCCTGTGCCGTTATCTCCCAGCAGAGCAATTCGCTCACCACCTTCAACCTTCAACTCCACATCTGAAAACAGCCTCCGGTCGCCAAAAGCCTTTTCCACATTCTTCATCTGAAAAACCACATCACCGGCAAAATCCTTTTGGGCAAAGCCGGCCTTCATAGTCTTTTCTGTCTTGGGGCGTTCTGTCTTTTTGATCCGCTCCATACGGTGCTGAATGGACATCGCCCGGCGGGATAAGGTGCGGTTATTGATACCCCAGCCCTTCATTCGCTCCACCGTATAACCAAGCTGCTTTAATTTTGCCTGCTCCTGCTCATACTGTTTCAGCTGTAAATTAAAACGCGCCTGCTTCTCTTCAATGTAAAAAGAATAGTTGCCGGAGTAAAACTCCGCGTGTCCGTCGGTAATCTCAATCACCCGTTTGGCAATGGCGTCGAGGAAATACCGGTCATGGGAAATGGCAAGGACAGTGCCTTTGAAGCTGTTAATATACCCCTCCAACCACTCCACACTACGCAGATCCAGGTGGTTGGTAGGCTCGTCCAACAATAGGATATCCGTTTTTTCCAGCAGCAACCGAGCAAGATTCACCCGGGTTTTTTCACCGCCGGACAGACTGGCAAATTCCTGCGCCCGTTGCTCCGGAACAATGCCTAAACCATTGCAAATCTTATCGACTTCCACATCCATATCATACCCGCCACCGGACTGGAACTTATTCACCAGCTGATCATACTCCCGCAGCTGGTCTTCCGTTGCACCCCCTGCCATCTGCTGTTCCAATTCATTCATTCTCTCCCGGGTTTTCGTAAGCGCGCGAAAGGCAGAGCGCAGCACATCCTCCACGGTGTAACCGGCGGGAAATTTCGGAATTTGGGAAATCAGGCCAAGCCGCTTATGGGGGTTCACAAACACCTCACCGGAATCATAATCCATCTGCCCCGTGAGGATATTAAACAGTGTGGTTTTTCCACAGCCATTCCGGCCCAGTATGGCAACCCGCTCCCCCTCCTGTATATCGAAGGACAGGTCTTCCAGCAGGTTTTCCCCTATCACAAAAAACTTTGTTAAGTTTTTTACCTGTATATCAATCAATTACTACTCCTCCAACAGAGCCACCAATCCGTCTAAATCTGTGAGTAAATTCAGCGCCTGCAACAGAGCATTGGCGCTGAGGTGCTCCGGTAAATCCAGTTTTACCAGCAGTTTCCGCCGCTTGGTACTGCTGTCCCGTCCGCCGGAAAGACCAAGTTCCATAAAATCCTGCTTGGTAATATTACCGGCTGTCCGGACTGCGCTTTCGCCCTCAATGGTTGCGCCGGCATTGCGTAGCGCATCCACAATTACTTCCGGCCGCATCCCCTCAACGCCCAGTTTTCCCTCTTTACCGGGAGATGCCTTGCGGCGCTCCTTGCCGGGGATATCCGGAATATAAGCATGCTTTAACTGAGAAGCAGGAATTGCGCCTTTCAGAAAATTTCGAATCACAAAGCCGGCCCCGTCGGAATCCGTAAGCACAATCAGTCCCCGGCTTTCCGCCACCCGACGCAGCAGCCCCAGATTCTGCTTATCCTTCATAATGCCAAAGCCGGAGGTCTCCAAAATGGGGGCATCCACAATCTGCGACAGTGTATTTTTGTCATACCGGCCTTCCACCACAATGGCTTCCCGAATTTTAATCATTCCTTGCCTCCTGAGAAAGCTGCAAGATCAGCACCTCCAACAGTCGGTCATTGTCATCTACGGAGGTCTTCATTTTTACATCGGTATTTAGCACCAACTCCGCCGCCTTTGCATAAAAGGCAGCTGAGAACCGGCCGGCTGCGGACATTGTTTTTCTTGCAGGATAATCAGAAAGGCCAGTCAGCTTCATCAATTCCACTGCGGTTTTGCCATTATCCAAAAGGGTTCTGGCTGTACCCAGGCGGCGGAAATGGCTGCCGATTGCGCCCAGAATCTGAATGGGTTCTTCCTGCATTTTTAATAATTGTTGCAGCTTAACCAGCGCTGCGCCATACTCCTTCTGACCCAGCAGATCGGTCATTTGGAATACCACTGCGTCTAGCACCGGCTCCACTACCGCATCAATATCGCTTTTGCGGATTTCCTCAGCGCCGGAATAGGCGCACACCTTGGATATCTCACCGGAAAGGGCGGTCATGGTGCCGCCGGTAATATCCATTAAGTATACGCACAGATTGGGGTCAATCCGCTTTCCGGCAGCAGCAAAATGGCGGCTGATCCAGTTCACCAAATCCCGCTGGCTCTGCTTTTGAAATTCAACCAAGATGCCATTCTTATCCACAACATCCCACAGCTTTTTGTAGCGCTTATCCGGCTTAAAAGGCGTGGTAATATAGGTGAATACCACCGTGCAGTACTCAGGAATATCGGACAGTATTTCCGTCATCTTCTCACGGTCAGCTTCATTGAGCTTAAAAATATCGATTTCATCCACCAAAACCATCGTGCGTTCCGCCATCATTGGCAGATTCTCCACGCAATCTGCAAAACTTTGCAGGTCAAAGGTCTCGGTTGTGAGCTTATGATAATTAAAGGATTCTGTCAAAGGGTCAATAATCACTTTGTGCAACTGTTTCAGGTAATGATGCAGCAAAAAAGTCTCCTCGCCAAAGAAAAAATACAGCCTGCCGGGTGTTCCCTGCCGAATCTCCTCTTTTAATCTTTGGAGCATATTGGGCTTTTCTTCCTTTTTCGCCATAATTTCACCCCCTGAAAATGATTGTTCCCTCGTAATCTGTGCGGTAGACCTTACAGCCAAACAGTTCCAGCCGCTCCAAGGTTTCCCACGCGGGATGGCCATAGCGGTTATCCTCTCCCACTGAAATAATCACAACCTCCGGCGTGGTTGCGTTCAGCAGCTCCCACGAGGTCGAGGTGCGGGAGCCGTGATGACCGGCAATCAAAATTTCCAAATCCGGCAATTCCGTATGCTCTATCAGTTCCTGTTCCCCGTCGGCTGAACGGTCTCCGGTTATCAGTATATCACAATTCTCCGGCTGAAACAAGATGCACAGGCTGCTCTCATTGGAATCCTGGGTATCATCGGATGCAAAAATCGTGATATTCGCTTCGTCCAATTGGAAATCTTCATCTACCCAGCGGATCTTATCACCGTAATCGCGGATAAGCTCATCTCGAAGATCACTCTCGCCGCCAAATGCAGGCAGATAAATTGTATCTGCCGGGACTCTGTCCAGAAGCTGTCCGGCGCCGCCTGCGTGGTCTGCATCAAAATGGGTGATAATCAGTCCGTCCAAGCGGAAAATTCCCTGCGACAAAAGTAAATGCGATGCCCGATCGGCTGCCAGATCATCGCTGTCGCCGCCGCAGTCTACCAAATAGTGCTTGCCGTCCATCTGCAAAAGGATGCACTGCCCCTGTCCCACATCCACCGCGGTAATCCGGTAATCGTCCAGCCGCGGCTCCAACCAGGAGCAAAGCACCGAGCCAACAAGACCTGCCAGCAGGCAGCAGGTCAAAACCACCGGATGCTTCTTCTTACTTTTCAGAAATACCGTCAGCAGCACATAGACAAATATTAGCCACGCAACAATATAAACGCTGGCAGTATACACCGCAGACAAAGGAAGTCTTGAAATCATATCCGTTACCCACAACACAAGCCTGATTGGCCAGGAAATCACCCAGCCGATCATCGTTCCAACCGGCAGCCACAAAGCGCCAAACAGGCAAGCTGCCAATATACCGTAAAATATAATAGAGATTACCCACAGCAGCAAAAGATTTGCAAGAATACCGGAAATACTGATGCTGCCGAAAATGACGGCGCACAGTGGCGCAGTTGCAATCATTGCGCCCAAGGTAACACTGACAGAACCCACACAAAACCGGATCAGTTTCGCTTTGATGCTTTTGCCCTTGGCAGGACCCAGTCGGGTATTATTCAGTAAATAATCGTGAATTCTCTGAGAAAACAGGAAAATACCTACCATACAGCCAGCAGAAAGTTGCAAACTGACAGAGGTAATGCTCCATGGGTTTGCAGCCAGTATCATAAGCACTGCAAACGCCAGCGCCGTTGGTGGGTCATACTCTTTATCTGCAAGCAGCGCCAAAATAATCAGGCTCTGCATAATGCAGGCGCGGATAATGGACGGAGAAAATCCAGCCACCGCCGCAAATATGAACAGCGCAGGAAATCCAATCAGCGCTGTGAGCACTCTGCGCCTGCCACACAGCAAATACACTAACGCAAACAAGATAGATACGTGCATACCGGACACGGCAACAATGTGATAAACACCGCTGGTTTTTAAGGACCATTTTGCGCCAC
Source organism: Faecousia sp. (assembly GCA_045635105.1). Lineage (GTDB taxonomy): Bacteria > Bacillota > Clostridia > Oscillospirales > Oscillospiraceae > Faecousia. Next base: position 39,493 of record JAZRBN010000060.1, read on the forward strand.
CTGTCAAATCATTGGTATACCCTAACATTAGCGCCTTGGCAAAGCCCTTTGTATCCTCCGGGAACAGTCTGTCTATCAGGGAAAGAATCTCTTGTCGAAGGACCGAGGCAAAGTACCGCGTGAGTACAGAATCGGCTGTATGAACAGAATTGCTCCCCTTGGGATATGCCAGAAGAAAGATGCCATTCCCCCGGTGATATGTAGGGTCATCTGTACCGCCGACTGTATAGCGCAGGCGGAAGCCACCCCGAATCCGGTCTCCGGGCAAAAAGGCGTCCAATTCATTGTTATAAAACTGAACATTGTAGGTTTTACCGTTTATTTGGGTTCTTCCCTCTGCCTTGATGCCGGATTTGGTTGGGCTGCTGTAATCGGTAACCGTAATATCCAGTACCATGGTCTGTCCGTCCAGCTGACGAACCGGCGCTAAATACAGGCTGTCAAACCCCCCAAACCACAGAAAGCCCACAACGCAGCCAATTAACACACAAGATGTCTTGCGGGCCAACACGCTACGCCCAATCAGCAAAACGCCCAACGGCAGCAAGCAAAACAACCCCAATATCAACAGCCATACGCCGCTTACCGCATATGCGCCAATGACACAGGAGACAGTAAAGCCCACGGTAAACCACATCAGCTTACGCACCAAAAGCACCCCCTTGAAGAAAAAGTGCGCCAAAGGGCGCACTTTTCATTTAGAGCTTAGATGCTACAAAGTCATCCACAGATGCCAATGCATCGTCTACCTTCAAGGCATCCTTGCCGCCACCCATGGCAGAGTCCGGCTTGCCGCCACCGGAGCCACCGCAGATTGCGCACACGTGCTTGACCAAGTCGCCGGCCTTCACGCCCTTGGCAATGGCGTCCTTACCGCACACTGCCAGGAAGGTAATCTTCTCACCGGATACTGCCGACAGCACAGCAACCACATTGGCAGCCTTATCCCGCAGGGTATCTCCCATCTGACGGAGCTTGCCGGCATCGGCATCGGGCACATTCACAGTCAGCACCCGCAGACCGCCAATCTCGTGAGCGCCAAAGAGAATCCGGTCAGCCTCACCGGCAGTTTCCTTGGCCTTAAAGGACTCGATGGTCTTTTTAAGAGCCTTCACCTCATCAATCTGGGCGTGAATCTTGTCCACCAGCTCACCGGGCTTTGCCTTAAATTCTGCGGCAGCCGCGTAAAGCAGCTGATGGGTTTTTGCCATATCCGCCAAGCATTCCTTGCCGGTAATGGCCTCAATCCGGCGCACACCGGAAGCCACACTTCCCTCACTCTCGATGCGAAAAGGACCGACCTTGGCGGTGTTATCCAAGTGCGTACCGCCGCACAGCTCGATGGAATAACCGCCCATATTCACCACGCGTACAGTATCCCCGTACTTTTCGCTGAACAGTGCGGTTGCGCCCAGCTTTTTCGCTTCCTCAATGGGCATTTCCCGGGTTTCAATGCTGTAACCCTCCAAAACGGCGGACTGCACAAGGGCATCCACCTTTGCCAGCTCCTCGGCAGTAACGGCAGAATAGTGGGTAAAGTCAAATCGCAGGCGGTCCGGCTCAACCAAAGAACCTGCCTGATGCACATGCTCACCAAGCACGCTGCTAAGCGCCTTTTGCAGCAGGTGTGTTGCGGAGTGGGCGCGCATAATCGCCTTGCGGCGCTCCACATCAATAGATGCCAGAACAATATCATCTGTTTTCAACGCTCCGCTGCGCATCACACCGGAATGGAGGTACTTGCCACCCTTATCCTTCTGCACACCGGTAACCTTAAAGCGGCTCTCGCCCATCAAAATTACACCAAAGTCAGCGCACTGGCCGCCCATTTCTGCATAGAAAGGAGTCTTATCCAGCACGATGATGCCCTGCTCACCGGCAGTAATCGAGCCGGTAACTTCCTCGCCTACACACACTGCCAAGATCTTTGCCTCGCAGTTATTCACATCGTAGCCTACGAACTTGGTGGGGGTGGTATCCAGGCCTAAGTCGATACCTGCCCAACCCAAATCGCCCAGCGCCTTGCGGGCCTCACGGGCGCGAACACGCTGCTCCTCACGGCAGGCAATGAACCGCTCCATATCCAGCGTCATACCCTCATCTTCCACCATTTCCACAGTCAAATCCACCGGGAAGCCGTAGGTATCTGCCAGCAGGAAGGCATCCTCACCAGAGAATACGGTTTCGCCGGCAGCTTTGTGCTGGGCCATCTTTTCGGCAAAAATGCGCATACCGGTATCGATGGTGCGGGCAAAGTTCTCTTCCTCAGTCTTTACTACGCGGATAATATGGTCCGCCCGCTCCCGCAGATAGGTATAATGGCTCTCATTTTCCTTGATAACCGTCTCCACCACCTCATACAGGAAGGGACGGTTTACACCCAGCAGCTTTCCGTGGCGGGCAGCGCGACGGAGAAGTCTGCGCAGCACATAGCCGCGGCCCTCGTTGGTGGGCTGCACGCCATCAGCGATCATAAAAGTAGAGGCGCGAATATGGTCGGTAATCACACGCAGGCTCACATCGGTTTTGGCGCTCTGACCGTAGGCTGCGCCGGTGATGGCTGTAACCCGGTTGGTAATGTTCATAACAGTATCCACATCGAACAGGGAGTTCACATCCTGGCAAACCACCGCCAGCCGTTCCAGACCCATACCGGTATCAATATTTTTCTGTTCCAATTCGGTATAGTTGCCTTGACCGTCATTGTCGAACTGGGAGAACACATTGTTCCACACTTCCATATACCGGTCGCACTCGCAGCCGACGGTACACTCGGGGCTGCCGCAGCCGTACTTTTCACCCCGGTCATAGTAAATTTCCGAGCAAGGACCGCAAGGACCGGCGCCGTGCTCCCAGAAATTGTCCTTCTTACCAAAACGCAAGATTCTGTCAGCGGAAATGCCGATTTCCTTGTTCCAGATTTCAAAGGCTTCCTCATCATTTTCATAGATAGAGGGGTACAACCGATCAGCCTCCAAGCCAACAACCTCTGTGAGGAATTCCCAGCTCCATGCAATAGCCTCATGCTTGAAGTAATCGCCAAAGGAGAAGTTGCCCAGCATCTCAAAATAGGTGCCGTGGCGGGCAGTCTTACCAATATTTTCAATATCGCCGGTGCGGATACACTTCTGACAGGTGCAGACACGGCGTCTGGGGGGCTCTACTTCGCCCTTAAAATAAGGCTTCATAGGCGCCATACCGGAATTGATCAGCAGAAGAGAAGCATCATTCTGGGGAATCAGGGAAAAACTGGGCAGGCGCAGATGCTCCTTGCTTTCAAAGAAGCTTAAAAACATCTCACGCAGTTCATTAACACCGTAGGGTTTCTTACTCATAAAAAATATCCTCCATAGAAAAAAGTAAACCTCGCCCCCAATATAGGGGCGAGGTTAATCGCGGTACCACCCTAATTTGCCGAAAAATCGGCATCTTATCTGCTCTGTAACGGGAGCGCCCGTCCCGGTCCTCCCGGGCTGCTTGGAAGTGGCTGGAAGCCAGCTGCACAAGGGGCTTTCACCATCCCCCTCTCGCTAAGGTGCGCATCTGCTTCTTGGTTTCCGCAATGCATTTGCATATCGCAAATATTTTATCATAAATACGGGAAAAGTCAATGATTTTATGCCTGCCGTTCCAGCCACGCCTTCAATGCGGCGCGACCTTCTTCGCTCATAGGGAAAGTAGCATTTCCCTCAACCTCACTCTTTTCATAGCACAACGGTCCGTGCCAGTACTCGGCATAAATAGAGCTGTTTTCAAAATCCACCTCTTTGGGTGTGAGCATCTCTACCTTGGGCACAATTTTGAACCGCAGAGCGCCGCAAGAGCCGGTAAAGGTATTTTTCATCGCGAAGGTGTGCAAGGTAGGAAGAAAGATATCTGCCATTTTACTCACCGATCAGCGCTTCCATCTCATCCAGCAATTCGCCAAACAAGCACAGCGCTGCTTCCACAGGCTCAGGACCGGTCATATCCACGCCGGCGCCTTTGAGCAGGTCGATAGGACTCTTGGAACAGCCGCCGGAGAGGAAGTTCAGATAATCCTTCACAGCAGGCTCACCCTCTTTGAGGATTCTCCGGGACAGAGCAATTGCGGCAGAGTAACCGGTAGCATACTGGAATACATAGTAATTGTAATAGAAGTGGGGAATTCTTGCCCATTCCACGGCGATATTGTCGTCCACCACCATATCCGGTCCGAAGTATTCCTCGTTCAGACGGCGGTACTCATTGCACAGCACATCAGCAGTCAAGGTCTGACCCTGGGCGACCATTTTGCCGATGTTTAGCTCGAATTCGGCGAACATCGTCTGCCGGTACAGGGTGCTCTTAAACTGCTCCAAGAAATGGTTAATGAGATAAATGCGCTCCTTCTTTTCGGTGGTCTTCCCCAGCAGGTACTCCATCAGAAGCGCCTCGTTACAGGTGGATGCCACCTCAGCAACGAAAATCACATAGTGGGCATCAATGGGATTTTGATGCTTATTGGAAAGGTAGGAGTGGAGCGCATGGCCCATTTCGTGGGCCAGGGTGAACTGGCTGTCCAATGTGCCGGAGTAGTTCAGCAGCACAAAAGGATGCACGGCAGCGCCGGCAGAGTATGCGCCGCTGCGCTTACCCTCATTCTGATATACATCAATCCAGCGGCTCTCAAAGCCCTGCTTCAAAATCTTCCGGTACTCTTCACCCAAAGGCGCCAAGGAATCATACACCGTCTGCTTTGCGTCGGCAAAGGCGATCTCCTTGTCCACATCGGCCACCAGCGGGGTGTACACATCATAGAAATGCAGCTCGTCCACGCCCAGCATCTTTTTGCGCAGGCGCACATAGCGGTGCATTTTGTCCATATTCTTATGAACAGACTCAATCAGATTCAAATACACGGAGGTAGGCACATTGGTTCTGTCCAGGGATGCTTCAAAGGCATTGGCATAACGGCGAGCCTCAGCAAAGAATTTCAGTTGCTTGTTCTGGGCGTTTAAGATAGATGCTGCGGTATTTTTGAAATTGTTAAAGCCCTTATACAGGCTTTCATAGGCATTCTTTCGCAGCACCCGGTCGTTGCTGTTCTGCAAAGGCACAAAGGTTGCCTGGCTGACGGTGTGGGGGTTGCCCTCTGCGTCCAGCGCATCGTCGAATTTAATATCCGCGTCGGCAAACATACCGTAGATGGTATCCGGTGCCTGAGAAAGCTCGCCGGCAGCGGCCAGCAGCTTTTCCTCAGCAGGAGACAGAATATGCTCACGCTTACGGCGCATATTGGTCAAATACCGGCGGTAGCGCTCCAATTCGGGACATTCGGCATAAAAGCGATCCAGCGTTTCGTCGGAAATCTCCATAATCTCGGGGGTCTCAAAGCTCAGCGCCGCGCCCAGCGCCACCACCACGCTCATAAACTTACCGGTCATAGCCTGATAGGTGGCATTGCGGGTATCTTCGTCGCCCTTGCGCATACAGTAGTTGGCAAGCAGCGATGCCTTGGCATCGGTCATCTCCATACGGTACAGGTACTCATACAAGGTCTTTCCGCTTTCGCCCAGCCGACCGGCATAACCGGCAAGCATATTCTTATCTTCCTCAATAGTAGCAAGCTCCTGCTCCCACGCAGCATCGCTGGGGTACAAATCTTCCGTTGCCCAGGTATCTTCTACGGGAATTTCTTCGCGCTTGTAAATCTTTGCCATGGTACTGCCTCCTAAAATGTTTTTCTTTATTATAACATAAATGCGGCAAAAAGCAATCACACCCTTGCAATTATATGCAGAATATGGTAGAGTATCAAATCATATCAGGCGGTGAAAATAATGAAAAACAGCACAAAGGGCAGCATTCTGATATTGCTTGCCACAATTATATGGGGCTCTGCCTTTGTATCCCAAAGTGTGGGTATGGACCACATCGGTCCTTTTACCTTTCAAGCGGTGCGATGCGGTTTGGCGGTCATCGTTCTGCTACCGGTAATTTGGATTGCAGATAAATTCTCTCCGGAAAATGGCAGCTTCTTTGCCCGCTGGAAAGACAAACAGCTTTGGAGGGTAGGTCTGCTTTGCGGTATCCCGCTGTTTCTTGCCACCAACTTGCAGCAGCTGGGTATTGTGGATACGGACGCGGGAAAATCCGCTTTTTTAACCGCAATGTACATTATTATTGTGCCGATTATTGGCTTTTTTCGCAGGCAAAAGACATCGAAATTTATTCCAATCAGCGTATTGCTGGCAGTTGTGGGTCTGTACTTTTTAAGCTGTATGGGTGTAACGTCAGTCAGCAAGGGAGATTTGCTGCTGCTGGGCTGCGCGCTGATGTTTGCGGTACAAATCACCCTTGTGGATAAGTACGCCGGTAACTTGGACGCCCTGCGGCTGAATCTGGTGCAAAGCCTGGTATGCACAGTGCTGTCATCTGTCGTTATGCTCTTTACGGAAACACCTACCTGGTCCGGTATTACCGCCTGTTGGCTCCCCCTGGCGCACGTGGGTTTCCTGTCTATGGGCGCTGCCTACTCCCTGCAAATCATCGGTCAAAAGCATTTGGAGCCCTCAGTTGCATCACTGATTATGAGTATGGAATCGGTGTTTGCGGTGCTGTGCGGCTGCCTATTCTTAGGTGAGCGACTGACAAAATGGGAGATGCTCGGCTGCGCGCTGATTTTAACAGCTGTGGTACTGTCGCAGATTCCGGATAAACAAAAAACAAAAACCTCTGCATTGGGCAACACTCCATAAGGAAGTAATGCCTGAAAAAGCGCATATGTTCCCGCCATTCGGCGTTAAAAATGCTGGAAATACACCGAGTATTTCTGCGCTTTTTGCCTTGACTGGCAGAAACACCTGCTCTTTTCAGGTGCTATGCAGTTTTGAAGTGGCAACTTTTTCGATGAACAAATAACAAAATCCCCGGAATGCTGACGCATTTCGGAGATTTTTTATGCGGTTAAGCGGAAAAGGAGGCGTTCAAAACCAGTACTTCCTTATGGAGCGTTGCCCTAAGCAGAGGTTTTTTGTTACTTTTTGTCGGCTGCAATTATGCGTTTCATCGCCTCAATGCCCACACGGATTGCGCCGCTGGTGTCCTCGGTCATAGGCATGGCCAAGCCAGCTTTTTCCCGTTCCTGATTCCACACCGCGTGGAAGCAGCTGCCGCAACGCACACCCAGCGCCGCAGCCACTACGAACAGCGCCGCCGATTCCATTTCGCTGGCTTTCACGCCCAGCCGCTTCCAGCTCTCCCACTTTTGAAGCAGCTCATAGGAAACAGGGCTTTTCTCCGGCGCGTGCTGACCGTAGAAGGAGTCCTTACACTGCACAACACCCACGTGGGTGCGGTAACCCAAATCCTCGGCTGCGGCTTTCAGCGCAGCGGTGATTTCAAAATCGGGAACAGCAGGAAATTCCATAGGCGCATATTCCAAGGAAGTATGCTCAAAACGCACAGCGCCGTTTGCCACCACCACATCCCCGGGTAGCACATCCATAGCAATACCGCCACAAGTGCCGATGCGGATAAAGGTATGGGCGCCAATGGCAGCCAGCTCCTCCATAGCAATGGATGCAGAAGGTCCGCCAATGCCTGTGGAGCAGACAGACACCTTTTCGCCCAGCAGAGTGCCGGTATAAATGTTATACTCCCGGTTCATACCGATATGGACAGGATTATCAAAATAAGCGGCAATGGACTCACAGCGGCCGGGGTCGCCGGGCAGGAAGCAATACTGCCCCACATCCCCTTCCTTACAGCGAATATGAAACTGCATACCAATGTCTTGCATAGAAATCCTCCTTAGAAATTATCAAAGAGATTCACCTGGCTGGTCTCCGGCAGATCGCCAAAAGCGCCAGCATCTTTCAGCATTTGAATATGGGTCTTGGAAACCTTGGGGCAGGCAGCTGCCACCTCCTCCACAGAGAGGAAATGCTTACCCTCCCGTCCCTGCATCAAATCCCAGGCGGCAATTTCGCCCAAACCGGGTACTGCCACAAAGGGAAGCAACAGCTTGCCGTCTTTAATCAGAAACTTGGTAGCATGGCTTTCATACAGACTGATAGGCGCAAATTCAAAACCACGCAAGTAATATTCGTAGGCGACCTCCAAGGTGGTGAGCATTTCCTCATCCTTGGCGGTGGCATTTTCATTTGCCTCAATGGCTTTGATATTGGCAATCACCTTATCCATACCGCCGGCCATCATTACCGCATCAAAGCCGCCCTTTTGGCTGCGGCGGTAGAAGTAAGCAGAGTAGAACGCCAGCGGATGATTCACCTTAAACCAGGCAATCCGGAACGCCATCATAACATAGGCAACCGCATGGGCCTTGGGGAACAGATACTTAATCTTCTTACAGGAGTCAATGTACCACTCCGGTACACCGGCTGCCCGCATCTCCTCCTCTGCCCCGTCGGGCAGGCCTTTGCCTTTCCGGACCGATTCCATAATCTTAAAGGAACGCTTCTCCGGCAGGCCGCAGGAGATCAGATAAATCATAATATCGTCCCGACAGCCGATAGTCTGATCAACCTGGGCAGTACCGGACACAATCAAATCCTTGGCGTTGCCCAGCCACACATCCGTGCCGTGGGTATAGCCGGAAATCCGCACCAAAAAGTCGAACTTTGTAGGCTTGGTATCCAGCAGAACGCCCCGGGTGAAACGGGTGTTAAACTCCGGCACTGCCACCGCGCCGGTGGGACCCAGAATGGGATCGTCCTCATAGCCAAGAATCTTCGACGATGTAAAGATGGACATTGTGTCCTTATCGTCCAGCGGGATGGTCTTGGCATCCACACCGGTGAGGTCCTCCATCATACGGATCATAGTGGGGTCATCGTGGCCCAGCATATCCAGCTTCAAGAGGTTCTCTTCCATAGAATGGTATTCAAAATGGGTGGTAATCTGATCGGAATTTGGGTCATCTGCCGGGTGCTGCACCGGGCAGAAATCCCAGATTTCATTCTCCTGAGGGATAACCACCAGACCGCCGGGGTGCTGGCCTGTTGTTCGGCGCACACCCACACAGCCGGAAGCAACACGACTCATTTCCGCTGCCGTGGCCGCCTTACCCCGCTCGGACAGGTACTTCTTCACAAAGCCGAAAGCGGTTTTTTCTGCCACTGTTCCCACGGTTCCTGCCCGGAAAACGTGGGATTTTCCGAACATTTCCGTACAATATGCGTGGGCGTTTGCCTGATACTCACCGGAAAAATTCAGGTCAATATCCGGCACCTTGTCGCCGCCAAAGCCCAGGAAGGTTTCAAAAGGAATGTTAAAGCCCTCTTTTGCGTACGGTGTGCCGCATTTGGGACACACAGCATCCGGCAGGTCAGCGCCGCAGCCGTAGCCTTCCGGCACATCAAAGGTGGTATGTTTGCACACCGGATTGGGGCAGCGGTAGTGGGGCGGGAAGGAGTTAACCTCCGTAATGCCGGACATAAACGCCACAATAGACGAGCCCACAGAGCCACGGGAACCCACCAAATAGCCATTTTCCAGGGAGTTCTGCACCAGGCGCTGCGCAGACATATAAATCACATCGTAGTGGCAGGTGATAATGTCGTTAAGCTCCGTTTCAATGCGGGTACGGATCAGCTCCGGGGGATTCTCGCCATAAAGCCGGTGCATTTTTCCGTAGACCAGCGCCTTCAAATCCTCCACAGAGTTTTCAATCTTGGGCGCAAACAGATTATGGGGCACGGGACGCACCATATCGCACATATCCGCGATATAATTGGGGTTGGTAACCACCACCTCGTAGGTCTTCTCCTCGCCTAAATAAGAGAATTCACGGAGCATCTCGTCGGTGGTGCGAAAATACAGGGGATTGGGCTTGTCCGCATCGTCAAAGCCCTTGGTTGCCAACAGAATATGCCGGAACACCTCATCCTCGGGGTTTAGGAAATGCACGTCGCCGGTGGCAACCACAGGCTTGCCCAATTCTTCGCCCAGCCTTACCACAGTGCGGTTAAACTCCCGCAGCTGTTCCTCATCCCTGGCAATCCCCTTATCCAGCATAAAGCGGTTATTGGCAAGGGGCTGGATTTCCAAATAATCATAGAAGGAGGCGATGCGTTTCAGCTCCTCCTGGCTCTCGCCCCGGACAATGGCCTGAAACAGCTCACCGGCTTCACAGGCAGAGCCGATAATCAACCCTTCCCGCAGCTCCTCCAAATCCTCTCTGGGAATCCGGTTGCGGGAACGCTTGAAGTATTTCAAATTGGAATCGGTAATCAAATGGTACAGATTCCGAAGACCCAGCTGATTTTTGGCAAACAGAATTACGTGCCAGGGGTACTTGGTCTCCATATCCTCCACAAGGTAGCCTTCACAACCGTAAAGCACCTTGATAACCTGGTCTGTGCCGGCAACCTTTGGACCGCCGCCCCAGGCTTCAACAGTATGCAACGCGTCTGTAAAGGACTGGACACAGCCGTGGTCGGTAATGGCGATTGCCTTATGACCCCAGGCAGCTGCCTGCTTGATAGCTTCTGCTGTATTGGTCAGAGCGTCCATATTGCTCATCACCGTATGCAGGTGCAGCTCCACACGCTTTTCGCCCTCAGCAGTATCCTGCCGTTTGAGCATTTCGCCGGGCATAATGGCAAAGGGTTTTAGCACCGTTTCGTTGGTGTAATTATCCACTTGCAGCTTGCCCTGTACCTTAACCACTGCGCCTTTTTTCACACCGTCAAGAATGGCCTTGGCATCCTTATTTTCCAAGAAACGGCTGACGCGAACCGCATTGGTATTGTCGGTCATATCAAAATTGATGACCCAGGCATTGCGCTTTTTCAGCTCCTTGTTGTCTATACTGAAAACTCTGCCCTCCACAATCACACTTCCCATATCCAGGTTCAGCTCCTGCATAGGTACAGCATTGCCCTTGAAGGGTTTGCCGTAAATAGCGGCAGATTCCGCGCTTTGCTCCTTTTTCACCGGCACCGGTGCCTTGGGAAGCTCGACAATCGCAGCGTCCCGCATCTGCTCCATAGCATCGAACAGCGCCTGTCCTTCCAGCACTTCACCTGCGTGAATTTCAATAGTAACCGGCGTGTCAAACCGCTCCTGCAAGCGCTGCGCCACGGTTTTCGCAGATTTCAGCAGGGCATCCTTGCCGTTTGCCCGCAGCTGAATGTGCAGGCACTGCCCTTCCCAAAGCCATTTAGCGCCTGCCAAGGAGCCGCGGCTCATAGAATCGCAGGCGATGAACAGGTTTCTCAGTTCCTCCGGCTCTATCTTTTGCAGCTGATGCGCTGGGTGGGTGGCAGAAAGCTCCAGCCTGTCCAACCCGTAAATAAAGGCAATTTCCTTTTCCGCCTGCTCTAATATTCCGGCAGAAATATAGTCTTCGGAATGGATCGCCACCGAAACACGGCGTGTTACCGGGTCAATATCCGCAGCAACCACAGCCGCCTGAGAAAAAATCTCACGCAGCTGCTCATCGGGCGCATAGTCCGGAAACATATTTAGGAAACTAACCTGTTTATTCATAATATCCTCTTACATCGCTTCAATTCTCTCTAAAAGGGCCGGCAGAAGTTCATCGTAGGGCAGCTTACAAATCTGCTGACCCTTTTCAAACAGCATACCGCAGCCATCACCGCCGGCGATGCCGATATCAGCCTCCCGTGCCTCTCCGGGGCCGTTGACCACGCAACCCATAACCGCCACAGTAATGGGCTTTTGGCAATCTTTCAGCGCAGCGTCCACTTGATTCACAAGACCGATCAGATCAATCTGTGTACGGCCGCAGGTGGGGCAGGAAATGATATTCACACCCTCTTTTCTCAGTCCGGCAGCCTTCAAAATATCCTTCGCCGCATAGACCTCCTCCACCGGATCGTCCGTCAGGCTTACCCGTATGGTATCACCGATTCCGTCCATTAAAAGCGCACCGATCCCCATTGCGGATTTCATCAGACCCATTCGCACAGGACCGGTCTCTGTAACGCCAATATGGATGGGATAGTCGCACTTGCTGCGAAACAATCGTGCGGCAGCCACCATTGTGGGCACATTGGAGGACTTCATAGACACGCAGGTGTCATAAAAACCGTACTTTTCCAAAAGGTGCAGGTGGGAAAAGGCGCTTTCCACCAGCGCTTCCGCAGTGGGGTGTCCGTATTTTTCCAGCAGCTTTTTATCCAAGCTACCGCCGTTAACACCAATCCGGATGGGAATATTCCGCTCCTTACAGGCAGAAACCACCGCCTGCACATTCTCTTCACCGCCGATGTTGCCGGGATTGATGCGAATTTTAGACGCGCCGCCCTCGGCTGCCAGCAGCGCCAGCTTATAATCAAAATGAATGTCCGCCACCAAAGGCAGGGGCGATTCCTTGCAGATTTGGGCGAAGGACTGGGCTGCCTCTTTATTGGGAACAGCCAGCCGGGCAATTTGACAGCCGGCAACAGCCAGCTTGCGCAGCTGGGCAAGAGAGCCTTCCACATCGGTGGTCTTCGTGTTCAGCATAGACTGGATTGCCACCGGAGCGCCACCGCCAATGGATACACCGCCAACATTTATCTGTCTGGTCATAGAATTACCTCTTGAAAATCACAAAAATATCCTTAAACAAAATCACCGCCATCAGCGCCAACAGCAAAACCATACCGATGCCGTGGATATATCCCTCATATTTGGGATCCAGCTTTTTGCGGGTAATGCCCTCAATGGTGCAGGTGAGCAAAAGTCCCAGCACCCGTCCGCCGTCAAGCGCCGGAATGGGGAGCATATTCATAACAGCAAGATTGATGGCAATAAAGCCGCCAAAATACAGCATATTGAGAACTGCGTCCAGCTTAGTGGGAGATGCCGCGGCAGTATCGGACATAATTTGCACAATGCCCACAGGGCCGGTCATATCCTTTAAGCCTGCCTGTCCGGAAAGCATCATTTGCAGGCTGATCCGCACGCTGCGCACCACATTCAGACCCGAATTCCACACATACTGCAATTTATTACCGAAATTGGCATCCACGATACCAAAGGAAAAGCCGTAACGCTCGGTTTCCTCCCCGGGAAACAGGTGCGTTTCCATAAGATAGTCTTCAAAAACCAGTTTTTTGCCATCCCGTTTTACCACGATATCGTGGGTATCACCGGGATTGAGCTGCAAAAACATAGAAAAATCCGACTGCACGCGAATTTTCTCCCCGTCCAGCGCAATGATTTCATCGCCGATATGCAGACCGTCCTGTCGAACCACAGTGCAGCCGATCTCAGCAGAATCAATCACCGGCACCACAAATTGCTTTGCCGGCGCATACACAATGGCTAAGATCAAGAAACCTGCCACCAGATTCATAAAAGAACCGGCAACCAGAATAATGAGCCGCTTCCACCAGGCCGCCTTCTGAAAAGAACGGGGGTCATCGGTATCCTGGTCCTCACCCTCCATAGCGCAGTAACCGCCGATGGGAATGCACCGCAGGGAATACAGGGTCTCCCCCACCTGCTTTTTGAAGATGGCAGGACCCATAAACATAGCAAATTCATTCACACGGACACCGGATGCCTTGGCAGCCAGAAAGTGTCCCAATTCGTGAACAAAAATCAAAATACTAAACAGTAAAATCGCAAAAATAATTGTCATAATGTCCTCGCTTATTGTAAGGCTTCCCGACGAACCGCCAAGCGTGCCAATCTATCCGCCTCTAAAATTTCTTCTAAGGTAGGATTGGCAATAAATGCAACGGCATCCACAGCCTTGGAAACCAAATCGTAGATATCGTAAAAGCCAATCTCGTCATTCAGATACATCGCCACTGCTTCCTCATTGGCGCCGTTCATGGCCGGGCAGGCTGTACCGCCAAGAGCGGCGCATTTCCGGGCAAGCGCAAGGCAGGGAAACGCCTCTGTATCCGGCGCAGCAAAGGTCAGACTGCCGCAGGTCAGCAAATCCAGATTGTCCACAGGACTTGCGCTCCGGTTGGGATAGGTCATCGCCAGCTGAATAGGAAGCCGCATATCCGGTGTTCCCAGCTGCGCCATCACCGCGCCGTCGGTAAACTCCACCATAGAGTGAACAATGCTCTGCCGGTGGATCACCACATCCACCTGCTCCAAGGGCAGGTCATACAGGTGCATCGCCTCGATAACCTCCAAGCCCTTGTTCATAAGGGTAGCGCAGTCAATAGTGATTTTCGCGCCCATTTTCCAATTGGGGTGGCGCAAAGCATCTGCCTTGGTAACGGTTTTCAGCTGCTCCTTACCCATACCGTAAAACGGTCCGCCGGAGCAGGTGAGAATCACCCGTTTGATCTCCTCCTTGCTGCGGCTGCCCATCAGGCACTGGAAGATTGCCGAATGCTCGGAATCCACAGGGATAATCTCTACTTTGTGGCGTTTTGCCTCCCCCATTACCAGCGCACCGGCGCACACCAGGGTCTCCTTATTGGCAAGGCCAATGCGCTTGCCGGCAGAAATAGCTGCCAAAGTGGGTTTCAGGCCCACCATACCCACCACAGCGGTAATGACGCAGTCCGCGTCCGGATGCGTAGCCGCGGCAATAAGGCCTTCCTCCCCCCACATAACCCGGGTGGGCAGGTCAGAAATGGCATTGCGCAGCTGCTCTGCCGCCTCCTGGGTTGCCATCACCGCCAGCTGAGGGCGGTAGGCACGGCATTGCTGCGCCATCCGGTCCACATTGGTGCCGGCAGTCAGCGCCGCCACGGGAATTTTTAAGTTATCAATAATATCCAGCGTCTGCCGGCCGATAGAGCCGGTGGACCCAAGGATACTCACGCAATTTACCATTTTATTTCACCACCATCGGTATAAAAAGCATAAGTAATTCCGTCAAAGGGCCGACGACAATCATAGAATCAAATCTATCAAGGATTCCGCCGTGTCCGGGGATCAAATTGCCGTAATCCTTAATCCCTGTTTGCCGTTTTACCGCAGAAAAGCACAAGTCGCCAAACACCGCACCCAGGCTGCCCAAAATGCCGTATACCGGCACATACAGGTAGGTTGCCTCGAAACCGAATGCTTTTTCCAGCACCAGGCAATACAGCGCGACGCCAATCACAGCCCACAGCACGCCGCCTATCACGCCCTCAACGGTTTTGTTAGGGCTGATTACCGGCGCAAGCTTATGTCTGCCAAAGGCACGGCCTGTAAAATACGCGCCGGTATCCGACAAAAAGGCAATCACAAAGGGCAACAGAATAAAGAACCGGCCATTTGCCCAGCTATGCATACGTACCGGCGCGCACAGAAGGTGTGGCATAACAATTCCCGCAAAAAAGGTTATCGCCAAAGAAGAAAAAGGCAATTCCTTATGCGCCAGCATAAGCTCTGCGAAAAGCAAGCAGAAAAACGCCAGCATTCCCAACCGCGCAAGGTGTGGAAATGCCCACAGGCTGCTCCACAAGCCCACAAGGAAAGCCATACCCATAGCATAATATACCAGCCGGGAATGCTTTACAAGTCCTGTACTGCTGAGCATTTCGTAAGCGCCCAGGGCAGCCATCAAACCAAATAAAATACCCGTAAAGACCTTGGGCAGCACCAGCACCACCAATAGTAGCAGCGGCAACAGCGCAGCGGCAGCAAGAATTCGTTTTTTCAACCCTTACGCACCTCCAAACCGACGGTTTCGCCGGTGATATTCTTCAATGGCCGCATCCAAATCCGCAGGGGCAAAATCCGGCCAAAGAACATTCATAAACACATACTCAGAGTATGCCGACTGCCACAGCAGAAAATTACTGGTCCGCATCTCACCGGAGGGACGGATAATCAGCTCCGGGTCGGGCACATCGGCTGAATACAGATACCGGGATAACAGCTCTTCCGTCAGTTCTTCCGGTTTATATGTTCCCTGCGCCACATCCGCAGCAAACCCTCTGGCCGCGTGGACAAGCTCATCCCGTCCGCCGTAATTCAAGCAGAAATTCACCTGCACATCATAGTCCTTAGACTGGCTTTGGGCATCCTCACATAGCTTCCTCAGAGCAGGACTCAGCCGGGACAGATCCCCAAAGAAACGGAATCGGACCCGGTTCTTTTCCATATCCCGGATCGCTTCCTTCAAATAGCTCCCCAGCAGGCGCATAATGCCGCCTACTTCCTCTTCGGAACGCTTCCAGTTTTCGGTGGAAAAAGCGTAACCAGTCAGATACTCCACACCCAGGGTGCGGCAGTAATTGGCAATCCGGCGAAAAGCCTCAGCGCCAGCGGTATGGCCGGCAGTGCGGGGCAGTCCCCTGTTTTTCGCCCAACGGCCGTTGCCGTCCATAATAATAGCAATATGCCTGGGGACAGGCAGTTTATTCTCATTCACAGAAGGTGTCATCGCTGACTCCTTTCTCAATTCCAAATATTAGTGTTGGGGGCGCAAGCGCCCCCAACTTTGCAGGCAATTACATTGCCATCAATTCCTTTTCCTTTGCTGCCAGGGATTCGTCCACCTTCTTGATGAACTTATCCAGCATATCCTGCAAATCCTTCTCTGCCTTCTTCTGGTCATCCTCGGTAATTTCGGAATTCTTTTTCAGCTTCTTCACATAGTCCATACCGTCCCGACGGATGTTCCGCATAGCCACCTTAGCATCTTCCGCAATCTTCTTAACCTGCTTGGTCAGCTCCTTACGGCGCTCCTCTGTCAGCTGGGGGAACACCAGGCGAACCACACGGCCATCGTTCTGGGGGTTGATACCCAGCTCACTGGACTGAATGGCCTTCATAATCTCTTTCAGCAGCTGGGCATCCCAGGGTTGAATCACCAGAGTACGGGCATCGGGAGAGGAAATGGTAGCCACACCGTTAAGCGGGGTTTCCTGTCCATAGTATTCCACTTTAATGCGGTCGAGAACCTTAGGGTTGGCACGGCCGGCGCGAACAGCGTCAAACTCCTCTGCCAGGTGCACCAATGTCTTATCCATTTTTTTGCTGTATTCGCTAAAATCAACGCTCATAATTTAATCCTCCTCAAAGCTTGTTTTCACAGTTGTTCCGATTTCTTCGCCCCGCACAACTCGCAAAATGCTGTTTTCCTCTGCAAGGCCAAAGCACACCAGGGTCATATTGTTATCCATTGCCAGGGTCATAGCTGTGGAATCGGTTGCCTTCAAATGTCTCGCCAAGACCTCATCGTAGGTGAGCTTTGTAAAACGCTGGGCTGTGGGGTCTTTATTGGGGTCGGCAGAATAGATGGCGTCCACATTCTTTGCCATCAAAATGGCATCCGCCTCAATTTCCACGCCGCGCAGCACCACGCCGGTATCTGTGGAGAAATAGGGATTGCCGGTACCGGCGGCAAAAATAACCACCTTGCCCTCATTTAAGTAGCGGTCTGCTGTATCCCGGGTAAAATACTCACAGAATTTATGCATCTCCACCGCAGACAGCACCCGGGCATCCACACCGTGCTTTTCCAGCGCATCTGCCACTGCAATGGAGTTCATAACAGTGCCCAGCATACCCATAGCATCTGCGTGGGAGCGCTGCATCTTATCGGCACCGTCCTTCACGCCACGCCAGAAATTACCGGCACCAACCATCAGGCCAACCTGCACGCCCAAGTCCACACATTCTTTGATGGCAGCGCACACAGAATTGATCACATCAAAATCAAGACCCCGATGGGCATCCCCTGCCAGAGCCTCTCCGCTGACTTTCAGCATTATCCGCTTATACTTAATAGGCAAAACCAATCCCTCCTGTCTTTATCACCCCTTATTTTATAATAAGACAGGCGAATTGACAACTAAAATTTCTTAAAATTGCGAAATTGTTTCCAATTATTTTATATTCTCAAAATGATTTTTGCAAAATTTGCCTTTGCAGTTGCAAAACAAGCCGTAATGGGTTATAATATTTCCAAATTTTCCAAAAGAGAGGACACTGACGATGGCTGAAATCACCGAGAGCAAGAATTTCATCCACGCATTTATCGATGAGGATATTGCAGAGGGTGGACGCTATGAGGGTATGACTGTGCATACCCGCTTTCCGCCGGAGCCTAACGGCTATCTGCACATTGGACACTGCAAGGCGCTGATTATCGACTTCGGCACTGCCGAAAAGTACAACGGCCTGTGCAACCTGCGTATGGACGACACCAACCCCACCAAGGAAGACGTGGAGTTTGTGGAGGCCATTAAAGAGGATATCCACTGGCTGGGCTTTGACTGGGGCGACCGGTTCTACTTCGGTTCCGATTATTTTGAGAAGGACTACGAATACGCCGTTGAGCTGATCAAGAAGGGTCTTGCTTATGTATGTGAGCTGACACCGGAGGAATTCAAGGAGCGCCGGGGCGATCTGAACACCCCCGCCACCTCCCCTTACCGGGATAGACCCATTGAGGAAAGCCTTGACCTGTTCGCCCGTATGCGCGCCGGCGAATTTGAGGACAACCGCTACACCCTCCGGGCAAAAATCGACCTTGCCTCCGGCAACTTCAATATGCGCGACCCGGTAATCTACCGGATTCGTCATATGCATCACCACCGGCAGGGCAATAAGTGGTGCATCTACCCTATGTACGACTTTGCCCATCCCATTCAGGACGCATTGGAGGGCATTACCCACTCACTGTGTTCTCTGGAATTTGAGAATCACCGGCCGCTATATAACTGGGTGGTGGAAAATGTATCCGTCCCCCATCACCCCCGGCAGATTGAATTTGCACGGCTGGGCATTGACCATACGGTGCTGTCCAAGCGCAAGCTCCGTCAGCTGGTGGAGGAAGGCCGGGTGTCCGGCTGGGACGACCCCCGTATGCCAACGCTGTGCGGTCTGCGCCGCCGTGGCTATACCCCCGCAGCCATTCGCAACTTCTGCGACCGGGTTGGTGTGGCAAAGTCCCCCAATACCATTGAATACGCCTTCTTGGAGCACTGCCTGCGGGAGGATTTGAACGAAACTGCCCAGCGGGTGATGGCGGTTGTAAAGCCTGTGAAGCTCACCATCACCAACTACCCCGAAGGTCAGTCCGAAGAATTCGACATTGAGAACAATCCTAACCGCCCCGAAGACGGCATCCGGAAGGTCTCCTTCTCCCGGAATCTGTGGATTGAGGCAGACGATTTTCTCACAGAGCCTGTCCCCAAGTACAAGCGGCTGTATCCGGAGGGACCGGAATGCCGGCTGAAAGGCGCATATGTCATCAAGTGCACCGGCTGCGTTACCGACGAAAACGGCAATGTAACCGAAGTGCTGGCTACCTACGATCCCGACAGCCGCGGTGGCGATCCTGCTGACGGCAGAAAGATCAAAGGCGCAACCATTCACTGGGTGGATGCTGCAACCTGCTGTGATGCAGAGGTCCGTCAGTACTCCAATCTGTTTGACGATGCTGACCCTGATGCTGCCGGCAAGGATTTCATCTCCTGCTTAAATCCCAACTCGCTGGAAGTACTCACCGGCTGTAAGGTGGAGGCAAGTCTGAAAGACGCAAAAGCCCCTGCTTCCTTCCAATTTATGCGTCTGGGTTACTTCTGCCCGGATTCTAAGGATTCTACCCCCGACCATTTGGTATTCAACCGCTCTGTCAGCTTGAAGGACAGCTTCAAGCCCGGTAAATAATGCTACATCCCCAACCGTTCGGTTGGGGATGTTTGTTTAGCAGCTGGTTTGCCGCAGCAGTTCTTTCCGCAATTTCAGCATAATCCGTTTTTCCAAACGAGAAATATAGGATTGAGAGATGCCCATAGATTGCGCCACCTCTTTTTGGGTCAGCTCCTTATGCCCGTAAAGTCCAAAGCGCATCACAACAATCTCCCGCTCCCGCTCCGGCAGCTCCTTTACCGCCTGCCGTAGTACGCACAGGTCCACATCGTCCTCCAAGGGCCGCAGAATCATATCCTCATCCGTTCCCAAAATATCCGACAGCAGCAATTCATTGCCGTCATAGTCCATATTAATGGGTTCGTCCAGGGATACCTCTGCCTTTTGGGAGGATATCTTCCGAATATGCATCAGAATCTCATTTTCAATACAGCGGGATGCATAGGTTGCCAATTTGATATTCTTATCCCTGCGATAAGTACCGATTGCCTTAATCAACCCTATGGTGCCTATGGAAATCAAATCCTCCAGGTTCACACCGGTGTTCTCAAACCGCCGGGCAATAAACACAACCAGCCGCAGATTATGCTCGATAAGCTGCTGCTTTGCCCGTTCATCTCCCTGTTCCAGCGCCGCCAGGGCCGTCTGCTCGTCCGCCCCTTTCAGCGGTGGCGGCAGCACATCCGCGCCGCCTATGTAATAGACACTCTCCCGTGGCAATAAGCCGATTTTCACCAAAAAAGCCAAGATTTTTCCGTTCATACCGCCCCTCCTGTCAACGCCTGATATGCTCCCTCC
Source organism: Faecousia sp. (assembly GCA_045635105.1). GTDB lineage: Bacteria > Bacillota > Clostridia > Oscillospirales > Oscillospiraceae > Faecousia. The sequence goes on from JAZRBN010000060.1 coordinate 59,794, forward strand.
GGGTGCAAGCCCTCCGGCGCAAATGCCACCAAAGAGTTGCCCCGCCACCTTCCTATTTTCACATTTTGAAATGGCAATGCCAGCAGAAATCCGCTCCCATTACCAATGCTTCGGTATGGAATCAACCGCAAGCCCGGCAGTAACCCCATAGACTCCACCGGCTTACGCAGCTGCTCCCGAGTAAGACCTGTCAGCTCCCCTGCCACATCTGCGCCCACCACCAGCACCTGTTTACCGGTAACCGGGTCGCGGAGGGTGTTTCCCGTATCCTGCAAGGCTGTAAGCGCCATACGCTTTTCCCCGTAACGCAGCTCCACCGGAATGTAGGTCGTCCCTCCGATCCGGTTGCGAAAGCCGAAACAGCAGAGCAAACACAGCAAGCCTGCCGCGGACAAAATCCCCATCAAGCCGCCTCTGCCAATCATCAGCACTGCGCCGCCCAATGCCAAAGATAAAAACGCAAATACAAGCCCTCTGCGAAGTGCGCTTTTCGAGATACCGTAGGCAATTACCGCCATTGCCAGCAAGCTGACCGCACGCCAAAGAAAGTTACCGAGAAAGGAAAATCCGGGTATCAAACAGCAGGCTGCATAGATGCTGCCCAGCAGCGCTCCGACTGCCGCTCTTGGAATTTTCACAGGGAATCCACAGAGCCGTCCCGCGCCAAGCAGCAACAGAAAATCCACCAAAAAATTCAGTAGCAGCACCCCGTCCAAATATACCGTCATGTACGCACCCCCTTTTGTTTGGTAGTTTCAGTATAGGACAAAGTTGGCGGAAAATACAGTCGGTTGAAGCTGTGAATTTTCCTACAAATTCCCCTGCCAGGGTGTTTCATTCTACCTGCAAAAAGCGCAAAACATAAAATGCGGCAGCCGATGCAATCGGCTGCCGTTTCATTCTGTCGAGTCTTTTCTGATGACCTGACGAATATTTTTTTCTGCCTTAAACCGGGGTGTCATCAATTCGTGTCCGCACCCCAGACATTTCAGACGAAAATCTGCCCCAGTCCGCAGCACAAGCCACTGCTTTTCACCGCAGGGATGGGCTTTTTTCATCACCAGCACATCGTTCAGGCGAATATCCATATTATTCCCCCTTAATGGCGGCCCAGTATTGCTTTGCCGCCTGTTCCAGCTTATTATCGCCGTAGGTATAGTACTGCGTACCTACTAAATTATCGGGCAGATACTGCTGCTGCACCCAGTTATGGGGGTAATCGTGCGGGTAGCGATACCCTTGTTCCCGTTCCATAGTATAGGTGTCTGCGTGCATATTCTGTAAGTGTCGGGGAAAATCACCCACATTTCCCTTTTTCACATCGGCAAGGGCCGCATCCAGCGCAATATGTCCTGTGTTGGACTTGGGACTGGTTGCCATCAGCACTGCCGCATCGCCCAAGGGAATACGCGCCTCGGGCATACCCAGCATCAGCGCCATATCCACGCAGGATTTTACAATGGGGATGATCATCGGATAGGCAAGTCCCACATCCTCCGCCGCAATCACCATCAGCCTGCGGCAGGCAGATTGCATCTGCCCCACCTCCAAAAGCCGCGCCAGATAGTGGCAAGCGGCATCCGGATCAGAACCGCGAATGGATTTCTGCAAGGCAGAGAGCAAATCGTAATGGTTGTCCCCATCCCGGTCAGCCCGCATAGCGCTTTTCTGCGTAACGGTTTTGGCATCTGCAAGGGTTATTTTTAAGGAATCGCCGGCAGCGGAAAACAGCACCTCCACAGCATTCAGCGCCTTGCGCAAATCGCCGCCGCAGGCCATAGAGATGTATTCCAGCGCGCCTTCCTCACAGGCAGCCTGCAACCCGGTGCGCCCTTCCAAAAAACGCACAGCCCGATGCACCGCCTGCAACACCGCTTCCTTGGACAGCTGCTTGAATTCAAACACCGTGGAACGGCTTAAAATAGCATTAAACACATAGAAATAGGGGTTTTCCGTGGTGGACGCAATCAGGGTGATCTTGCCGTTTTCAATATGCTCCAACAGAGATTGCTGCTGTTTTTTATTGAAGGACTGAATCTCGTCCAGATACAACAGCACCCCGTTGGGCGCCATAAAGGTATCCAGCTCTGCCACGATGTTCTTAATATCCGCAGTTGAGGCGGTGGTGGCGTTCAGCTGATACAGCTTGCGGTTGGTCTGCTTGGCTATGATATTGGCAACGGTGGTCTTGCCCGTACCGCTGGGACCGTAGAAAATCATATTGGGAATATTTCCCGAATCAATCAAGCGGCGCAGTACCGCTCCCTTGCCCAGGATATGCTCCTGCCCGTATACTTCGTCCAAGGTTTCAGGACGCAACAGGTCCGCTAATGGCTGATACATAAGCCGCTCCTTTCAGGTTAAAATGTTGCCACATCCGGCACTGCTGCCACGGCAGGCAAAACCTTTACCGCCGTCAGCACAGGCCCCAGCTCGCCACCGTAAAGGGTGTGATTCTCAGCAGAAACAGTAGCGGTAACCGCCACCCAAGACCGGGGTTCCAAATCCCCGGCAGATTCATACCGGCAGGGTACACCGCAGAACTGAATATCGTCCTCGCAGCAGGTCATCACAAACCGCCCCGGCGCGAACATACCGTTTTTCTCCCGGCGCAGCAGCGCCACCTGCCCCTTAAAGCTAACGGTTTTGCCGTGGTACTTTTGGGGTTCTTCGGTAACATCGCGATACCACAGGGCATAGTCCTCATCGTTAATGACAATCACAGAGGCGTTGATATCAAAGGGCAGCGGGTCTTCGATTTCGTCAAAGGCGGTTGTGCCGTCGGTATAATCATAAAGAATGTCCATTCGGCGATTGGCTGCCCGGACAATTTTGTGCAGCGGCATGGTATCCTGCCCGGGAGTCAGGCGGTTAAACACCACCATCTGTCCGCCCACCAGCTTGTCCATTACAAGATTGCGCATATTGGCATTATAGGACAAAAATGTGGTGGAATCGGCAAACATAACCTCCTGGGCAAGCACCCAATCCTCGGGGAAACGGCTGTACAGATCGCCCACAAGGCACATACCGTTCAGCTCCGCAACCACCCGCTGGATTTTATGCTTTTTCGCCAGTTGCTGCAACTGCTTTGTGGTAACCGTATTTTGGTCAACCACCTCTAAAAATACATTTTGGTGGGGATAGGTAGAAAAATCATATTCCTCCTCCCCTTCCTCACACACCAAAAGCAATGTGCGCTCGCCGGCATTGAAGCGAGGGTCTTCCAGGGTCTCCTGAATGAACTTGGTTTTACCGGAATCCAAAAAACCGGTAAACACATAGACGGGAATTTGAATCATATTACACTCCAAACAGTTCTGCTACCTTGTCTTCCTGCAAATCTGAGCCAATGACGCACAGCTTGCCGGTAACAGCGGCGCTGCCGGTGCGCATATCCACCTCACCGGGGACAAAGTCAAAGTGAATCCAGCTGCCGTCCTCACCGGCAACGATACCCTTAGCCCGCAGCACTGTGCCGCAAGCGCCGCCATCCAGCGCAGAAAGGGCGTTACGGATGGCATCTGCGGTAAATTTCTTATGGGTTTCCACGCCCCAGGCGGCAAACACCTCATCGGCGTGATGATGGTGCTCTTCACTGTCGTGATGATGGCCGCAGCAGTGATGTTCTTCGTGGTCGTGGTGATGATGGTGCTCTTCACTGTCGTGGTGGTGGCCGCAGCAGTGATGTTCTTCGTGGTCGTGGTGGTGGCCGCAGCAGTGGTGTTCTTCGTGGTCGTGATGGTGGCCGCAGCAGTGGTGTTCTTCGTGGTCGTGATGGTGGCCGCAGCAGTGATTCTCTTCGTGATGATGGTGATGCTCTTCCTCCATCTGAGCCAAATCCGCAGACACCTTGGTCTTTCCCTCCATTGCCTCCATCAGCTGCTTGCCTGTCAGCTGATCCCAGGGGGTTGTAACAATGGTTGCCTCCTGATTATGCGCACGCAGCATTTCCACCGCGTCATTGAGCTTCTGAGGCGCAACAGAATCGGTGCGGGAAAGAATGATGGTTCCAGCAGTTTCAATCTGATTGTTATAGAACTCACCGAAGTTCTTCATATAGACCTTCACCTTGCCTGCGTCTACCACAGCCACGGTGCAGTCCAGCGCCACAGTATCAGTTGTTACCTTTTCAACAGCTGCAATTACATCCGACAGCTTGCCCACACCGGAGGGTTCAATCACAATACGGTCGGGGTTATAATCGTGAATTACCTGGGTCAAAGCCTTACCAAAATCCCCCACCAGGCTGCAACAGATACAGCCGGAGTTCATCTCCGTAATGTTGATCCCTGCGTCCTGCAAAAAACCGCCGTCAATGCCGATTTCGCCAAATTCATTCTCAATCAGCACCAGCTTCTGCCCGACATAACATTCCGCAATCATTTTCTTAATCAGTGTGGTTTTACCTGCGCCTAAAAAGCCGGAATAAATATCAATTTTTGTCATTTAATCGTCGCCTTCTTTTTTCATATTATTATTCTTGTGAATAAACACCACTATATTTAATAACTATAACACAAAAAACCAAAAAAATCCATTGTTATCTGCATTTTTGAAAAATAAAAACCGGACTAATGTCCGGTTTTTATTATTATTTTATCAGAATACTTCGATTTCGTAGAGCTCCACTCTGTCCTTGGGGAATTCGAACCGCAGGCAGTCAGGGGTAATCCCTTCCTTCATAGTGAAGGTAAAGGCGTATTCATCAGTCTGCGCCACATCCATAGCAGGCGTAGACAGCTCGCCGTTATTTCTGACCTGCAATGTCATATCCTCAATGTTGAAGCCGTAGACAATCACAGTATTGAAGGTGGGCTTAATCTTCGTCAAATCCAGTTCCAAATACTTCTCGCCAAAGTTGCAATTCCAGGCGTAATCATCCCGCACACCGTCAAAGAGCTTATGAGGACGGACAACGCCAGAGGTGCTAAACTCAATATCTTTCTGGCGGTCTAACAGCAGATTTCTCCGGTGTGTACGCTCGTACTCCAGCTTATCCACCAGCTGGACAACTTCTTCATAGGTGGGAAGATCTGCGTCTCTCTTGTTGCTGGTGCCGATCACAACCTCAAAGGGTTTCAAATCAAAGGTATTTCCGGTGATCATACCCTCGTGGCGGAAATTATACCATTCGCCGGTTAAGTTCTCCACAGTAACACGCTGAGGCGCATCGATGAAGTTCACCAGCACAAACATCTTCTCGCCCTTATAGTCATAGTGCATGACCTCATACTCATCGGTTCTTGCCAGCTGGGTACGCTCCGCAAAAAGCATAATATCTTCAACGGCTTCCAGGCTGGAGAACAGGAAACGGGCGCCCTCGTAAAGGTGGGGACGATCATTCATATCGTGGTAGGCGTAGGGACACACGGACTTTGCGCCGTGAATCATACCTGCCCAGGTATGGCAGATCAGTTCTTCCAAGGTGGGATAGTCGGACAGAGGCGAAGATCCCTTATTGGAAAAGAAGGTGGGCATAAAGCCGCCGCACTTATCCGGCAGATTTAAGCTGGAAATCTTATCCACATAGCCACCCAGGATGTTGAAGGTACGGGCATAGGTGCGCTTGCCGCTTTCATCCATAAAAGGATTGATATAGGCATGGTTCTCAAACCAGTCGGCAATGCCAAGATATTGGTTGGGGTCCCGGCTTGCGGAAAGAAGCACGTGATAGGGATCCTTCTCTGTAACATACTCATACAGATGCTCAAAATAGATGGTGGAAAGACCACGGCACTCCGGCTCGTCGGAAATGTAGTAATAAGCAAAATCGGAGTCAGCGTTCTTCTCGATCAGCTCGTCGATCTTGCGCAGCATCTCCTCACTGGGTTTTCCGTCCTTGGTAGCCTCGCCGCCGGGCTGCTCACTGACACGGATCAGACTGCCGGGCTGCATACCGCCCACCTGGGATTTCAGTTCTCTGGTGATATACAGATTATCCGCATCGTATCTGCGCTGGAATGCAACGCCGCCTGCATAGTAGGGGCTGAACATATCGCGACGCATAACCG
>JAZRBN010000061.1:0-14348 GCA_045635105.1 Faecousia sp.
AGATCAAGCACCCAGGCTACCGTCTCGGTGGAAGTGCGCCCACCGTTTGACACTGTCGGGTGACAGTGGAACGGTACGGATCCGTGAAAGAGGGAGTAGCGGTCCTTAATCGGTGAAGGTCTTCGAATCGATTGCCGGGAGTGCTGGCTACGCCGAAGTGATGTTTGCAGACGTGCAGGCAAAGCTTGTAGCCATCCTCCCGGTCCTTGTTTTAGTGGCAAAAATGGTAAAATAATTTGGCAGAACTTTGGCAAAAAGGTGAAAATAAATTGGCAGGTCTTTGCCGATGACATCCGGGAAAATCTGTGATAGGATGGTATTACAGACAAAGCAGCGGCCCTGTTTGATACCCGGAAAAACGGATCGATATTATTAGATACACAGATGCCTTTTGTCGATTCGGCGCGAATCAAAAACAGGTGAATACAGTGATTTCTCCGCAGCAGGTTCTGTTAAGACTTGCTGCGTTTTTGTATTCGATTATTAGTGCTGCGTAATTGTTGAGGTGATGAATTTTAGGAAAAACAATAGAACCATAGGCAAGTTCATTGAATATTTATCCTAGTTGAAAGAGAAATCATACCATGAAGAAAAAAGTTTACAAAGAATTTAGTTTCGGGGAGTCGAACGGTATGTTATAATATAAATGTACCTGTGGCTTACCCGAAGAAAGGAGTTTTTATGAGTAAGTTGCAGGAAGGCAATGTCGCGAATGAGCGGGTATACACGGTAGAGGAGATCGCGAAATTAGCGCGGATCAGCCGTACCGGCGCATACGAGCTTATTAAGAAGGAATATTTCCCTGTGATCCGTGTCGGCAGTTTGATCCGGATTCCCAAGGAACCCTTCGATGCATGGTTAGACGGTCGAGGTAACTAATCATGTAAAGGAGTAATGTTATGGCGACAATTGTTAAGCGAGGAAAAAATTTTTATGTAGTTTTTCGCTATGATGACGCGAACGGTAATTCCCAGCAAAAATGGGAGTCGTTTAAGACCAAGAAGGAAGCCCAAAAGCGTAAAAGCGAGGTCGAGCATGAAATCGACACCGGTACATTTATTCCACCGGCCAGCATCAAGATCAAAGATTTTCTCATTGATTTTGTGGATATGTATGGCAAACGGAAGTGGGGCTTGTCGATGTACACCTCCAATACAGGCCTGATCCGGAATTATATCAATCCTGTTTTGGGAGAGGTAAACGTCCAGGATGTGGATGCCCGGGTGGTGGACAAGTTTATCGCTACTCTGCAGAAAACCAAAGCGGTGGATTGCAACGGAAGAAGGGCCAAAACGGAGTTTGTAACACCCTGCACCATCGAGAAGATCTGCAAGCTGATGCGCTGTGCCTTCGGGCAGGCAATCCGTTGGGGTATGGTCGGAAGAAATCCTTTTATTGGCGCTACTCTTCCTAAACGAGAGCAGAAGAAGCGGGCGATTTGGGATGCGGAGACCATTCGCAGGGCACTGGATGCCTGTGAGGACGATCGGTTGTACTTAGCAATCCATCTTGCCTTTGCTTGTTCTCTCCGCTTTGGTGAGATCTGTGGACTTACATGGGACTGCCTGGATATCTCTGATGCAGCGATCATGAATGGCAATGCCTATCTCAAGGTGGAGAAGGTATTGGCTCGTGTGGATGAAGGTGCTGTAAATGCTTTGGGTGAGAATGACATATTCTTCACATTCCCGGCTATTGTTTCCGGAAAATCCAAGACCCGGCTGGTACTGAAGAAACCAAAGACGGAATCCAGTATCCGTAAGGTGTGGATCCCGGTGACCCTTGCCAAGCTGCTGAGAGCCTGGAAGGAAAGCCAGGACAAGGCAAAGGCTTACTTAGGGGATGCCTACTACGATTACAATCTGGTGCTAACTCTGGATAACGGTCGTCCCTGCGAGGATCGGGTGATCGGTAATGCTTTTAACCGGCTGAAAAGGAACGCAGACCTTCCGGATGTGGTTTTTCACTCTCTCAGGCACTCCAGCACGACTTATAAGCTGAAGCTGAATCACGGAGACATCAAAGCAACACAGGGCGATACGGGCCACGCACAGCCTGATATGGTAACTGAGGTCTATGCCCATATCCTGGATGAGGACCGCAAGGTCAATGCTCAGCGCTTTGAGGCAGGCTTCTATTCCAGAGCTGATCTGCGTGGGTTGGAGCAGTCATTCCGTACGCAAACCGTGCAGCAGCCTGGTATGGACATCGTGCAGCTGCTTGTTCAGCTGCAGCAAAATCCGGCACTGTTGACCCTTCTTAACGGGCTTGCGAATGCAAATGTGTCCGGATAATTCCAAACCGTTCAAAACCGTCTGTTAGCAAAAATGCGATTTTGTTAGCAAAAATCTTAAAAAGTGTTCGAATCCATTTGGCAGCTCGTAAGAGCTGGGGCTGCCAAATGGACAAGAGATAACAATTTAATAATGGGACCAATAGTTATGAAAACACCGTGATTTACGGTGAAATCACGGTGTTTGGCACCCCCGGCGAGACTCGGACTCACTACCTCGCGCTTAGGAGGCGCGCGCTCTATCCAGGTGAGCTACGGGGGCATATCTATGAAATTGACCTAAATGGAATAACCTCTTCTGATTCTTAGGAGGCGGATCCTCTATCCTGGTGAGGTACGGGGGCGTATTTGCAAAAACGGACCAAGAAGGAAAGACGCTTCCGATTCTCCAAGGCGGATGCTCTATCCAACTGAGCTACTGGCGCATATACTGGAATATTGTATCGGAAAAAGAAGATGCTGTCAACCTGCATCTTTCGGCAATATTTGAAGTGTTTTTCGCATATACTGGGGAGTTGGTATGGAAAGGAGGGGCGGTATGCAGGAGAGAAATGAGCCGGTTTTGGATTTAGACGACCTGATTTTCGAGGAGGGGGACGGCGGTCCCAGCGAAAGATAGGGCATTTTCTCATTTTCCTCTTTACAGAACGAGGGAATTGGGCTATAATAAACCGAAATGTCTAAACTTTATGAAATGAGGGTACACAACCCATGAACATTGAATTCGACAGCTATAAGCAGAAATTAAATGAAATTCAGCCGGTTCTGGCGGGTCTTGCGGATTCTTTGAATATTGAGGGTCTTCGCAATGAGCTGGAACGCCTGCACGCTATGCAGGAGGCGCCCGGCTTTTGGGACAATCCGGAAAAGAGCCAGCAGATTGTGATGAAGGCAAAAAGCTGCGAAAATAAGCTGGAAAAGTATAAGCAGATGACCGATTCCTGGGATGATTTGATGACCATTTGCGAAATGGCAGCGGAAGAGGACGACGATTCTATGCTGCCCGAGCTGAAAGAGGGATTTCAAAAGCTCACCGAGGATATGGAAACCTGCCGTTTGCAGACACTGCTTACCGGCAGCTATGACCGGAACAATGCCCTTGTCAGCTTCCAGGCAGGCGCAGGTGGTACTGAGGCCCAGGACTGGTGCCAGATGCTCTACCGTATGTATACCCGCTGGGCAGAACGCCACGGCTTTACCTATAAGATTATGGACTATCAGGAGGGTGAAGAAGCGGGACTAAAATCCGCGGATATCCTCATTGAGGGTGAGAACGCCTACGGCTTTTTGAAAGGGGAGAACGGCGTGCACCGGCTGGTGCGTGTTTCGCCCTTTGATGCCAACGCCCGTCGGCAGACCTCGTTCTCCGCGGTGGAAGTGATTCCCGAGATCGAGGACGACAGCGAGGACTTTGAAATCAAGCCCGAGGACTATGAGATGCAGGTCTTCCGTTCCTCCGGCGCAGGCGGTCAGCATATCAACAAGACCAGCTCCGCGGTGCGGCTGATTCATAAGTCCGGCATTGTGGTCTCCTGCCAGACCGAGCGCAGCCAGTTCCAGAATAAGGAAACCTGCCTGCGTATGCTGCGCAGTAAGCTGGTGGAAATCCGGGAGCGGGAGCACCTGGAAAAAATCTCCGATATCAAGGGCGTGCAGAAGAAGATTGAGTGGGGCAGCCAGATTCGCAATTATGTATTTATGCCCTACACACTGGTGAAGGATACCCGTACCGGCTGCGAAACCTCCAATGTCAATGGCGTGATGGATGGTGCGCTGGATCCCTTTATCAATGCGTATTTGAACTGTTTGGCCACAGGAAATTGGGTAACCAAGTAAAAAATCCGGAAAAACACTTGCATTTCTAGTTTTCTTGTGTTATACTGTCTAGGCTTGAAATAACCCGGCTTTGCCGGATGCGTATATAACCGCTGCCCCATAGGCGGCAAGCGGAAGGAGGTTACAAGAGATGGATGTTGTAAAAATTATTCTCACCGTTCTGGAAGTGATTGCTAGCATTGTGCTGATTTTGGTGGTTCTGATGCAGTCCGGTAAGGAATCCGGTCTGTCCGGCGCCATTGCAGGCAACAGCGATTCTTATATGAATAAGAATGACATTGGCGGCTTGGATAAGAAGCTTGCTTCCGCGACCAAGTGGATCGCCTTGGTTTGGATTGTTCTGACCTTGGCATTGAGCCTGATTTAACAAAATAAAAAGAGGTGCAGTCGCACCTCTTTTTTATTTATCCTCTTTTTTGGTAAGCTTCCGCTTTGTGCCGTCGGGACTGACAATGTAGGTGTTGTCCAGCTGACCGGTAAGGCTTGCCTTTACAGAGTCAATGTAAATCCGGCGGAGCTTGTCCCGTTCAGTGAGCTCTTCTTCTGTGAGAGAGCCGGATTTTGCTTTGGCTGCCAGCTGGTTTATGCGTTTAATTACTGCATCCATATCCATTTCATTTACCTCGTCTTTAATAACTTTATCCCCATTATACCACAGGATTTTTCGATTGCAAGAAAGTTTTCCTTGTATCACACAGAGCTTTTTACTATAATAGACACAGAAAGCAGGTGATATGTATGGTTATTGGCATTATCGGCGCCGGCGCATCCGGTATGGCTGCGGCGCTGGCAGCGGCAGAAAATCCCAATGCAACGGTGATTTTAATGGAACGGCAGGCGCGGGTAGGCAGAAAATTGCAGGCTACCGGCAACGGACGCTGCAATCTGACCAATCTGCAAGCGGACCGGGGTGGCTACCACGGGGAGCAGCCGGAGTTTGTGAAGACGGCAATCGGGAGTTTTAATCCGGAAACCACCCTGGCGTGGTTCCGCAGCCTGGGCCTTTATACTGTGGCAGAGGAATCGGGCAAGGTCTATCCCTATTCCGATCAAGCCAATTCCGTGGTGGATGTGCTGCGGCTGAATTTGAACAAACCCAATATCACCTTGAAGCTGGATTTTGAGGTGGAGAAAATACAGAAAACCGACACAGGTTTTACAGTCAGCAGCCGGGAGGAACAGGTAAGCTGTGATAAATTGATTGTGGCCTGCGGCGGACTTGCCGGCAGCAAGCTGGGGGGTACGATGTCCGGCTATAAGCTGCTGGCAAAGCTGGGGCATAAATCCACCCGTCTGCGTCCCTCGCTGGTGCAGATTAAAACCGGGTGGGGTGGGATTGCCGCGCTGAAAGGTGTTCGCGCAAATTGTCAAATCAGGATATTAAAAGATGGTAAGCTGTTTCGGGAGAGTATTGGCGAATTGCAGCTGACAGAGCAGGGGATATCCGGCCCTGTGGTCTTTGAAATCTCCCGGGATGTGTGCTATGGCGCAGGGGAGTGGACAGCAAGGCTGGACTTTCTGCCGGACTGGTCCTATCCGCAGCTGATGGAGGAATTGAACAGACGCAGAAGTACCGACCTACCTGTGGACGAGCTGCTCACAGGAATTCTCCACAACCGGCTGGGCAGAGTCCTTACCAAAACTGCCGGCATTAAGGGTAAAGTCCTTGCTCGTCAGCTTTCTGACAGGGAAGCGGAAGAGCTTTGCCGCGCTGTGAAGGCGCTGGAAATTGAACTGACTGAGCCGCTGGGTATGGACAGCGCGCAGGTTACTGCCGGCGGTGTGCTGACTGAGCAGTTTGATGAAAATACTATGGAAAGCCGCCTTGTGCCGGGCTTGTACGCCTGCGGTGAGGTGCTGGATATTGACGGCGACTGCGGCGGTTATAATTTGCAATGGGCGTGGAGCTCCGGCCGTTTGGCAGGACTTAGCGCCGGAAAGGAAACCCGATGATTCGGATTCGTGAAATCGCGCTGCCACCGGAGCATAATGTGGCCCAGCTGTCCTTTGAGGCGGCGCAGGCGCTGCGGATCTCCGTGTCTAAAATCCGCAGATTGTCTATTGTAAGACGGTCGGTGGATGCCCGGAAAAAGCCGGATGTAAAAATTGTTTATACGGTTGATGTGGCGGTGGACGGCAATGAGAATAAAATCCTCCGCCAGTCCGGCTGTAAGCGGGCAAGTCTTGCGGTGAATAAGTATTATAAAGTTCCCAAGTGCAGCGCGTCCGCTGCCAGTCGCCCGGTGGTGGTAGGTTTTGGTCCTGCGGGAATGTTCGCGGCACTGGTGCTGGCCATTGCCGGTCTGCGCCCCCTGGTTTTGGAGCGGGGTGAGGATGCGGTATCCCGCCACGAAAAGGTGCAAAAATTCTGGAAAACCGGGGAGCTGGACCCTAAAAGCAATGTGCAGTTCGGTGAGGGCGGCGCAGGTACATTTTCTGACGGCAAGCTGGGTACCGGCGTGAACAACCCCAGAATCGGCTGGATTTTGGAGCAGTTTGTAAAGGCCGGCGCAAGGGAGGATATCCTTTTCGATGCCAAGCCCCACGTCGGTACAGATGTTTTGCTGACCGTGGTGCAGAACCTGCGGCAGAGAATCATCTCTCTTGGGGGTGAGGTGCGGTTTCATGCCCAGGTAACGGGAATTGAGCAGTCCGGCGGCGCTGTTACAGGACTGGAAATTAACGGTGAGGAGAGAATTTCCTGCGACAAGGTGATTTTTGCCATTGGCCACAGCGCCCGGGATACATTTCAGTATTTGCAGGAGATTGCCGTGCCCTTGGAGGCCAAGCCCTTTGCCATGGGCGTGCGGATCGAGCACTTGCAGAGGGCTGTGGACGAAGCGCAGTACGGCTGCTACAATCCGGTCCTGCCGCCGGCGGATTATAAGCTGGTAAAGCACCTGGATGATGAAACGGTGTACACATTTTGTATGTGTCCCGGTGGCTATGTGGTGGCGGCGGCTTCGGAAGAGGGCGGCGTGGTTACCAATGGAATGAGCTATGCCCACCGGGAAGGGGAGAATGCCAATGCGGCGTTGCTGGTTACTTTGAATCCCAAGGATTTTCCGTCGGATGACCCCCTTGCAGGTATGTACTGGCAGCGGGAGATTGAGCGCGCTGCATATGGGGTTGGTTGCAATTATCAAGCGCCTGCCCAAAGGGTGGAGGACTTTTTGCAGCACCGCCCGTCCACAGGCGCAGGTACTGTGCAGCCTACCTATCAACCCGGGGTGGTCTGGTGCGATTTGCACCAGGTGCTGCCGAAGAAAATTACGGATGCTCTTGAAAAAGCCTTGCCCCAATTGGAGGAAAACCTGAAAGGCTTTGCAAATCCCGATAGCGTACTGACCGGACCGGAGACCCGCAGCTCATCCCCGGTGCGGATTGTCCGGGATGAGAGCCGGCAAAGCACCGGCCTGCGGGGACTGTTCCCGGCAGGTGAGGGCGCCGGCTATGCCGGTGGCATTATGTCCGCCGCCATTGACGGCATTGTGTGCGCCGAGGCGTTGATGGAAACATTATAAGAATAACGGCACAGAGTAGTCTGTGCCGTTATTTTATAAAGATGAATATAAGTATTTGCAATATAATTATCAGCGGGATGCCCAATGTGAATTTCAGGTGGCGTGTTTTATGCCGCGCCGCATACATACCGCAGCAAACCCCCACACTGCCACCGATGACCGCAATGCCGAAAAGGGTGGCTTCGGGGACTCTCCACAGGTTATTTTTTGCCGTATATTTGTCATAAAGCATAATGCCGAAGCCTATGGCATTTACTAATAGCAGGTAAACAGGCATACTGAAAAATCCTTTCGGGAGGGGTTCTTGTGAAAAAACTTTGGTGGATTCCGCTTGTGGTAATACTTCTTGCAGGCTGCGGCGGGGAACGGGCGCTGGAAACGGTTTCGGATGTGCAGGACACGCCGGTGGCTGCTATGGAGCAGAAGGTGCTGTTGCAGCTGCCGCCGGAAATGTCAAAGCCTGCGCTGGAAAGCGAGGAGGCGGGAACGCTGTATCTGTGTGATGACTACTCCGTAACCGTGCAGACGGTGCCTTCCGGGGATTTGGCGCAGACGATTCTGACTGCCACGGGGAGAAATAAGGACGATTTGCAAATTCTCAAAACCCAGACGGACGGTGTCAAGCGCTACCAATGGGTGTGGTCAGCCAACGCCGATACCGGCATCCAGGTGGGCAGAGGCTGCATCTTAGATGACGGCGCTTACCACTATGTACTAACCGCTTTGACAGACGAGGGAAAGGCGGGGCAGGTGCAGCCTGCCTGGCAGGAGATTTTTGCGTCCTTCCGGCTGACGGAAGAAAAAGAAGATATCAGTACTGGCTCATAGCCTCCCTGCACAGCGCCACAAGGGCATCGGAAACACTTTGGGGATAGAGAATTTTGGCCTTACTGCCAAAGCCCATCACCCAGCTTAAAAACATAGGGGAAACGGCAACCCGCACGGTGAAATTGAAATGCTCCTCCCCGTCGGGAATCAGCATAGTGTCCTTGCCGAATCTGTCAATAACGACGTTGATTAGGCTCTTGTGGAAACGAAGCTTCACATCAAGGGCATCACCGGAGTACATTTGGAACAGCCGGTTGGCGTGGTCAACCAGCGCCGCACCGGTCAGCTCCTTGCAGGGTGTGCGGGGGGTATCCAGCAGGGCAATATCCATCATCCTGTCCACCCGGTAGGAAGTGATACCGTGGCGGTCGGACAGCGCCAGAAGATAGCAATTTTCGTTGTCCTGACACAGTCCGTAGGGGCTGGCGGTGTAGGGCTTTTCCCGGAATTTCCGCTTGCCGCCGAAATCCCAGTCGAAATAGCGGAAGGTTATCTGCTTGTTTTGGGCGATGGCTTCCTGTATAGCATCCACGCTGTAATAAATGGTCTCGTTCATGCTCTTGACCCGACCGGATACCAGCACATTTCGCATCATCAGCTTGGCGTCCTGCTCATTGCACTGATTCAGCAGCTTTTCGATCAGCTCCCGGGATTTCTTTTCCGTTAAGTACCGGCTGGACTGCACCGCGTCAATCAGCAGTTTCAGCTCCGGCAGCTCAAAGTTCCGGGAGGCAATGTAGTAGCCGCCGTTTTTGCCCGGCAGCGACACAATATCCACACCGTAATCCTGCAAACCCGCCACATCGGAATAGACGGTTTTCCGGTCGCAGGAGATGTTGTGCTGCCGGTCCAGCATACTGATAATATCCGCAGCTCTCACGGGGTGATTCTCGTGGGAGTTTTTTTGCAGGTAGTCCAGAATGTAAAAAATTTTCAGCTTTTGATTGTCGGATTTCGGCATAAGCAATACCCCCTTTTTCTTACAGTATAGCATAAAGAAGCCGTTCTGGGAACACATTTTCCTGATATTCTCTTTGCAAAAGGGGAAGAATGTGATATGATACCGGTGTAAACTGTAAGTTGGAGGGATTCTATGCTGGATTACATCCGAATTGCCTGCGCTGTGCCCAAGGTGGCAGTGGCAGATGTGGCAGAAAACACCCGGCATATTTGCGATAAAATTGCTGAGGCCGACAAGGCAGGTTGCGATTTGGTTGTGTTTCCCGAGCTGGCGGTTACCGGCTATACCTGCGCGGATCTGTTCTTTCAGAAAACCCTTTTGGATGGGGCTGCGGCAGGGCTTGCCCAAATTTGTGATTTTACGGGAGATTACCCTGCGCTGACGGTTGCGGTGGGTCTGCCCTTAGTGATTGGCGGACAGATGTATAACTGCGGCGCGGTGCTCTCCGGTGGCAAAGTGCGGGGGATTATACCCAAAACCTTTCTTCCCAATTACAGGGAATTTTATGAGCGCCGCTGGTTTTCCTCCTCTGAGGATTTGCATCAAAGGACCGTGAGCAGCCGCTGCTTGGGGCTGTCCGGTGAATATGATATTCCTGTGGGCCGGGACTTGGTGTTCCGGCTTGGGGACGGCGCGTTGCTGGGCGTTGAAATCTGCGAGGATTTGTGGACACCCATGCCCCCGTCCACAATGCTGACCCTTAATGGCGCTGAGGTGATTGTAAACCTTTCTGCTTCCAATGAAACTGTGGGTAAACGCACCTACCGGCAGGATTTGGTGCGCCACCAGTCCTCTATTTGCAGCTGTATCTATGCCTACACCTCCTCCGGTTATACTGAATCCACCCAGGATTTGGTGTTCTCCGGGCACGCTATGGTGGCAGAGAACGGCAGCCTGCTGGCGGAAAATGAACAGCTGCTGCAAACCGATTACCTGCTGGTGCAGGACGCAGATCTGGGCAGAGTCCGTTGTGAGCGGCGGAAGAATAAGAGTGTCCGGGATGCAGCATCCTTCTATGGTCATATTGAGCCGGTGCGTATGGTGGACTGTGAAGCTAAGGACCTTCGCTCTGACGGCACACTCTATCAGCTCTACCGGCAGCCCTTTGTCCCCGCAGATCAAGCAAGTCGCACCGACAGATGCCTTTCTGTCTTTGAAATTCAGGTAACCGGCCTTGCCCAGCGGCTGAAAACCACAGGGGCTAAGGCGGTAGTGGGTGTGTCCGGTGGCTTGGATTCTACTTTGGCGCTGCTGGTGGCAGTGGAGGCAACCCGCAGACTGGGGCGACCGGTCAGCGATGTTCACGGCATTACCATGCCTTGCTTTGGTACTTCCCACCGTACCCACAGCAATGCTTTGGCTCTGATGAACGCCTTGGGGATCACAGCTAAGGAACTTCCTGTGGGAGATGCGGTGTACGCCCATTTTCAAGATATCGGCCACGACGGTAAGCCGGATACTACCTACGAAAACGCTCAGGCAAGAGAGCGCACACAGGTGCTGATGGATTATGCCGGCCTGGTGAGCGGCTTGGTGGTAGGCACTGGGGATCTAAGTGAGCTGGCGCTGGGCTGGTGTACCTATAACGGCGACCATATGAGTATGTACGGTGTCAATTCCTCTGTTCCCAAGACTATGATTCGCTGGATTATCACAGAAGCAAGCGCTTTGCCTTGCTTTGCTGCTGCCCGAGAAATCCTTGCGGACATTTTGGATACACCTATTAGTCCAGAGCTGCTACCGCCCGATGCAACCGGCAGTATCTCCCAGCAAACCGAGGACTTAATTGGTCCTTATGTACTTCACGATTTCTTTTTGTATCACATCCTGCGGTATGATTGCACACCACAGAAGGTGTATACCTTGGCGTGCCGTACCTTCGCAGGAGCTTTTGACGGCGAAACCGTGAAGAAATGGCTGAAAGTGTTTTATCGCAGATTTTTCTCTCAGCAGTACAAGCGCAGCTGCATGCCCGACGGGGTAAAGGTGGGCAGTATTTCTGTCAGTTCCCGGGGAGACTGGCGTATGCCCAGCGATGCGGTTGCCCGGCTCTGGCTGGACGAGGTGGAAAAATTATAAGAACGGGCGGATTTCCGCCCGTTCTCTTTTATAATAGTATCGGCTGAATCTGTTCGCCTTCTAAGGCAAGGCGCAGCGTTTCCGGTATTTTGGAAAAATCTGCCACCATACTGGTGGGCTTTTTCTCCGGATTGTCCTGTCCGAAGGGGACAAAATAGAAGTGCTTTCTGCCCAGTAGCTTTCCGATGTTCTCCGCAGCGCCTGCAAGCGCGTCATTGGTGGATACTGCGATAATTACCGGCCTGCCGTTGCGCAAATGACTTTTTGCCGCCATCGTTACCGGCCCGTCGGCAATGCTGTTTGCCAGCTTTGCCAGGGTGTTTCCGGTGCAGGGCGCGATAATCAGCGCATCCAGCAGTTTTTTGGGGCCGATGGGCTCAACTTGTGGGATTGTGTGCAGTACGCTGCGGTTGCAGATTCGCTCTGCATTTTGAATGTGTGCATCGTGGGTGCCGAAACGGCTGTCGGTGGTGTAGGAAACCTCTGAAAAAATGGGAATCACCGTATATTCCTCCGCGACCTTTTCCATAACCGGAAAAACCTGATCATAAGTACAGAACGAGCCACACAGGGCAAATCCAATATTCATACCGATTCCTTCCTTAATTGTGGGATTAAAACTTGGGCGATCAGCGTGCCGGAGCTTTCGGGCGCGTCCTTGCCGGGCAGACCTCTTGCCCAGATTACATCTTCACTGCCAAGTCCCAATCGGGAGGCAAGGTCAATTTTCAGCGCGCTGCCCGGACAGGTGGGAAACAGCATTGTGGGAACTGTGTTGAATATCACCCGATACCCGGAAAGATCAACTGTCTTAAAGTCCGTTGCGCCATATCCAAGGGCGCTCAGCAGACTGCGATGGGTCGCCCGTCTGGCGCAGACAGTAACCTGCGCGCCAAGCTGACGCAGCAGCTGCGCAAGACACTTCCCAATCCGCCCCCATCCAATTACCAGTACTTTGCACCCGTCCAGTGTAACTGGCAGTTGATTCAGCGCCAGCTTGATGGCGCAGTGTGCGGTGATTTGGGCGTTCATTGCTAAATAGTGTTCATTTTGGAGCAAATCCACCGTGGTGTAGTAGTCCAGCTCCGGTCTGTCCAGATTGCCGCCGATGACCACAATGTTTTTCGGCAGCAGGGTCAGCAGGGTGCTTAAATTCCCGCCGCCCACAATACCCCCGTCCGGCGCAAAGCTGGGCACGGGCAGCAGCAGATGTGTTACCTGCATATTGGGTTCTGATACGATGGTAAATCCCTCTTGTTTCAGCGCCTGGGTACAGTAGCTCATAGCAGGGGAGTACCCGGCTGCAAAAATGATACATTCACCCATAACCATTCCTCCTTTTATGACAGGTTATGCTTGCGGCGTGCGGGTTGTGCTTGATTTTTCAGCGGTATTTTGTATAATAAAAATGAGGTGATTGCAATGCAGAGATTAGGCTTTATCCACGATATGATGGATGTAAAGGTTTTGATATTGTTTGTGGCGGCACGGTCCAGCTATCCTATGACCGCCCAGGAGGTATATGAGCTTTGCTATCAGGACGAGAGTCTGAGCTATTTTGATGTATGTACCGCCCTGCCGGAGATGGTGGCATCGGGTCATATGCAGCAAGACGGCGAGCGCTATGAAATTACGGAAAAGGGAAGAACCGATGGAAAACTCACAGAGGATTCCATTGCCTTTACCGTGAAGCAGCGGGCGGAGAATGCGGTGGCGCGATTCAACCGGCAGCTGCGCCGCAGCAGCTTTATCAAAACCCAGATTATCCCCCGGGATGGCGGCGATTTTTCTGTGGTTATGGCGCTGGATGATGAGATGGGCAATCTGATGACCCTGGAGTTGGTTGCGCCCAATCAGCGGCAGGCGGTGCGGCTGAGTAAGCTCTATGAGAAAAAAGCAGAGCTGCTTTATAATCTGACTATGACAGAGCTGTTGGATAATGCAGAGGATGTAGAGGATTGACCTTGCCTATAAGGGGAATTCGTGGTATAATAATTGTGTACCGGAGAACCGGTAAAAAGAAAGGAGCGACCGCATATGAAGTTTCAGTACAGTGAGAAGAAAGTTAAGCTGCCCGGCAATGTCCACGCCTATGCCGAGAAGAAGGTAATGAAGCTGGCTCGGTATTTTGATGAGGATGCGGAAGCACTTGTGGTATTCTCTGTGGAGAAGAACCGTAACAATGTGGAGCTTACGGTTCGCGGCGCCAATACCTGGTTCAGAGCCAGCGAAAGCACCTCCGATATGTTCGCATCCATTGACGCAGCTGTGGGTACCATTGAAGGGCAGATTCGCAAGAATAAAACGCGGCTGGCACGCCGTCTGCGGCAGGATGCCTTTACCCGCACCGTGGAGGAAACCTCCTTTGTTGCGGAGGAGCCGGAGGATGAATTGAAAATCGTCCGTGTGAAGGAGTTTTACTTTGAACCCATGACCCGGGAAGAGGCGGTTATGCAGATGAACCTGTTGGAGCATAATTTCTTCGCCTTCCGGGATGAGGACAACGGCGGCTCCTTTGCTGTGGTCTACCGCAGAAATGATGGCGGCTACGGTCTGATTGATGACAAGAAATAACAGGAAAATATTGGTTTTGGGAGCCTTCAAGCAAGGCTCCCAAATTTTATAAAAAATTTTGCCGAGAAAGGTAAAAAAGTTCTTGACAAAGCAGATGCTGTGTGATATTATCAACAGGCTCACCGCTGAGGCGGTGGGTGGATGTACCTTGTAAATTGAATAACGCAAAGACGAACAGAACACCTTGGACAATAAATGGATTGTTTAAGCGTTTTAGAACGAATAACAGCCAACGAAAATTCTTGAGTAAAAT
>JAZRBN010000062.1:0-1877 GCA_045635105.1 Faecousia sp.
CTCATGGGCCAGGGCGTGTGGTTGGATTCCGACAAGCTGTCTTTGAATGACAATCTCCGTGATGTTCTGAAGCACGGCACACTGTCCATCGGCTTCATCCGTCTGGCAGAGACCCTCACCGCTCTCTATGGCCACCACCACGGTGAGGACGAGCAGTGGCAGCAAAAGGGCAAGCAGATCCTGGGCTTCATGCGTAAGTTCTGCGACGACAAATCCCAGGAGCTGAAGATGAACTTCTCCCTGCTGGCTACCCCCGCAGAAGGCCTCTCCGGCCGCTTCATCCGCATGGACCAGAAGCGCTACGGCAAGCTCCCCGGCATCACCGACCGGGAGTACTACACCAACTCCTTCCATATTCCCGTATGGTTCGCCATCTCCGCATACGACAAGATTCGTCTGGAAGCGCCCTACCACGCCCTGTGCAACGCCGGTCATATCAGCTATGTGGAGCTGGACGGCGATACCGCCCAGAATGTGGAGGCCTTTGAGTCCATCGTCCGCTGCATGCACGATTTCGGCATCGGCTATGGCTCTATCAACCACCCGGTTGACCGGGATCCGGTTTGCGGCTATGTGGGCATCATCGGCGATGTGTGTCCCCGCTGCGGCCGCCGCGAGGGTGAGGAAATTCCCTTTGAACGGGTTGAAGAATTGAGAAAGAAGTATCCGAAAATGCCTGCATTCCAAGGCATCCAGTAAGGAGGAAACACTATGACAATTAAAAGCACAAACGAAAAGCTGGGTCAAGGCGTTGGCTTTGAGCGGATTCGCCGCATCACCGGCTACCTGGTAGGCACTATGGACAAGTGGAACGATGCCAAGCGCGCTGAGGAGCGGGATCGTGTAAAGCACGGTCTTGACAAGAATGCTTAAACTCTCCGGTATTCAGACCGACAGCATTGTGGACGGCCCCGGCATTCGCACCACCTTCTTCTGCCAGGGTTGTCCCCACCACTGCGAAGGCTGTCATAATCCGGAAACCTGGCCCTTTGCGGGTGGAACGCCTATGGAAACGGAGGCTTTGGTGGAGATTGTTACCGCCAATCCTCTGTGCCGTGGCGTTACCTTCTCCGGCGGTGAGCCCTTTGCCCAGGCAGAGGGCTATGCCCAGCTTGCCCGGGCGCTGAAAGAGAAGGGCTATGAGGTAGCATCCTATTCCGGCTATACCTTTGAGCAGCTGCTAAATGGCACAGCCGCCCAGCGGCAGCTGCTGGAATGTATTGATGTGCTCATTGACGGACCGTTCCTTTTGGCGGAAAAGAGTCTGGAAATTGCCTTTCGGGGCAGCAAAAACCAGCGGATTCTGGATGTCCCCAAAAGCCTGCAAGCAGGCAAGGCTATTGAGATCACATCGAAGCGCTGGCTGGGCGAATATTAAAAGAGAAATGCTCCGGAATATTCCGGAGCATTTTTATGGGACGATCATACTTTCTCACCGGCGAGAAAGTATGCAAAGAGCCGCCGGGAAACGTTTCGTAGGTTTCCCGGACCCTTCCCCCTTTGGAAACCCCATAAAAAGGTTCTTATTATTGAGTAGAAACAACTATGCGGCGGGGGATTTTTAAGGGGGCGCTATTGGCTCGTAGCGCCCCTTAAACCGGTTCTTTGGTAACTTTCTTGTCGGCACAAGAAAGTTACCCGCCGGAGGCAAAAAAGAGGACGGTCAATGACCGTCCTCTGTGTTTTTTTAGAAGTTGCACTTTTCGGCAATGTAGTTTTTCAACTGGCTAATGGGGACACGGACCTGCTCCATAGTATCCCGGTCGCGGACGGTAACGCAGTCATCGGCAGGGGTATTCTCGTCGCCGATGGTCTGGAAGTCCACGGTGATACACAGAGGTGTGCCGATTTCGTCCTCGCGGCGGTAACGCTTGCCG
>JAZRBN010000063.1:0-20931 GCA_045635105.1 Faecousia sp.
CCACCTGATAGACCATACGAACCGCCACCGGGAAGATGGCAGGGCCGGAAAAGCCGCCCATCTTGTTGGCAATCACAGGTCTGCGGGTACGCAGGTCAATGCGCATACCCAGCATAGTGTTAATAAGGCTGATGCCGTCTGCGCCGGCGTCCTCACAGGCCTTTGCTATGGACACAATATCCGTTACATTGGGCGACAGCTTCACAATCACTGGCTTGGTAGTTACCTTTTTCACCGCAGCGGTAACCTCTGCGGCAGCCTTGGGGTCAGTGCCGAAGCTCATACCGCCGCCGTGGACATTGGGGCAGCTGACGTTCACTTCCAACCAGCCTACCTGCTCTTCCTTGTCCAGCTTTTCGCAGGTGTATGCGTACTCATCTACGCCAAAGCCGCTGATATTTGCCATAACAGGCTTACGAAAACACTGTTTCAGCTTGGGCAGTTCCTGGCTGACCACCTTCTCTACCCCAGGATTTTGCAGTCCTACCGCGTTGATCATACCGACAGCACACTCCGCGATACGGGGTGTAGGATTGCCGAAACGGGGCTCTTTGGTCGTACCCTTAAAGGAAAATGTACCAAGGCAGTTAATATCGTAAAGCTCTGCGTACTCATAGCCGTAGCCGAATGTGCCGGAGGCAGGAATCACAGGATTGTCCAGAGGAATTCCGCAGAGATTTACACTTAATCTTCCCATAAGATTTCCTCCTTCTTCATCACAGGGCCTTCCTTACAGATGCGCTTATAACCGGTAATGGTCTTGCAGGAGCAGCCCATACAAGCCCCAAAACCGCAGCCCATACGCTTTTCAAAGCTCATCTGGCCGGAAGTAGCCGATGCCTTATACACCGCTTTCAGCATAGGCTCCGGACCGCAGGTGTAGAAATAGGAATACTCCATTTTTTCCAAAGCGGTGGTAACAAAGCCTTTGGTGCCATAGCTGCCGTCCACGGTGGTTACCGTTACATCGCAGCCCAGTTTTCTGAATTCTTCCTCGTAGAAAATCTCGGATACAGTGTTAAATCCCAGAATAACCGAAACTTTCTTGCCTTGTTTCAGCAACTCCTTTGCCAGCAGGTACATAGGCGGAACACCCACGCCACCGCCCAGCAAAACGGGATTATTACCGGAAAGGGACAGGTCGTAACCGTTGCCAAGGCCTGTCAGCAAGTCCAACTGCTCTCCTGCGCCCATACGGGACATCTGCTCCGTTCCCTTGCCCACAACCTTGTAAATAATGGTCAGACAATCGCCACAGACATCGCAGACAGATATGGGGCGGCGCAGGTACAGTCCGTCCAGCTTGATATTTACAAATTGGCCGGGTGCGGTAATGGCAGAGGCATCCCCTTCCAGCAGCATCTTAAAAACAGACTCCGTCAGGGCGGTATTCTCTTTAATTGTAAAGATTCCCTGCTTCATAGGCTCTCCTTATGCGTCAATGGTGGAAATAGTCAATGTGGTTTCTTCCAAAACGTCCAACAGAACCCGGACAGTATCCAGCGCGGTAAACAGCGACACATTATGCTCGGTGGCAATCTGACGGATCTGCACGCCGTCATCGCCGGTGCTACCGGGATCCTTGGTGTTAATCACATAGGCAATATGACCCTGCCGCAGGGCATTGGGAATCTCCTCACTGCCTTCGCCGATTTTATGCAGCTTGTGGGTACGGATACCGTTTGCTTTCAGGAAATCCGCTGTACCGGAGGTGGCTTCGATATTGAAGCCCAGCTGATAGAATCTGCGAATCAGCGGCAGCGCCTCTTCCTTATCCTTATCGGCGATGGTTGCAAGGACCGTGCCGTAGTTTTGCAGGTGCATACCCGCAGCCTGCAAGGCCTTATACAGGGCGCGGTTCATAGTGCTGTCATAACCGATGGCCTCACCGGTGGACTTCATCTCCGGAGACAGGTAAGCATCCAAACCACGAATCTTATTGAAGGAGAAAACAGGCGCTTTCACATACCAGCGCTTCTTCTCCTGGGGATAGATTTCAAAGATACCCAGTTCCTTCAAAGACTTGCCCAGAATAACCTCGGTGGCAATATCCGCCAGAGAATAGCCGGTAGCCTTGGACAAAAACGGTACCGTACGGGAAGAACGGGGGTTTACCTCGATAATATACACATTGTCGTCCTTATCCACGATAAACTGGATGTTGAACAAGCCCACAATACCGATCCCCAGGCCCAGCATCTTGGCGTATTGCAGAATGATGCCCTTGACCTTATCGGAAATAGAGAAGGTGGGATACACACTCACAGAGTCGCCGGAGTGGACGCCGGTACGCTCAACCAGCTCCATAATACCGGGAACAAATACATTGTATCCGTCGCAGATAGCGTCAATCTCCACCTCGCGACCCTCAATATACTTATCCACCAGCACAGGCTTGTCCTCGTCAATTTCCACAGCGGTTTTCAAGTAATGCCGCAGCTGGTCCTCGTTGGCAACGATCTGCATAGCACGGCCGCCCAACACAAAGGAGGGCCGCACCAGCACAGGATAGCCGATTTCCGCAGCAGCGGCAATGCCATCTTCAATCTTGGTAACAGCTCTGCCGTTAGGCTGAGGAATATTCAGTTCAATGAGAAGCTTTTCAAAGGCGTGCCGGTTTTCTGCCTTGTCAATGGCGGCGCAATCGGTGCCGATAATCTTAACGCCCCGGTCTGCCAAGGGCTGCGCCAGGTTGATGGCGGTCTGACCGCCCAGGGACGCAATCACACCGTCCGGCTTTTCAAAGTCGATGATGTTCATCACATCCTCCACTGTCAGCGGCTCAAAGTACAGCTTGTCAGCGGTGGTGTAGTCAGTGGAGACGGTTTCCGGGTTATTGTTGATAATAATTGCCTCGTAGCCGGCATTTTTAATGGTCATAACCGCGTGGACGGTGGAGTAGTCAAATTCCACGCCCTGTCCGATACGGATCGGGCCGGCGCCCAGCACCACAATCTTCTTCCGGTTGGTCAGTACCGAAGCATTCTCACCGGTATAGGAAGAATAGAAGTAGGGAATATATGCGCCGGTATGGCAAGTATCCACCATACGGAACACGGGAGTCAGGTTGTTCTCCTTCCGGAAGTTATAAACATCCAGCTCACTGCACTTCCACATTCTGGCAACATACTTATCACTGAAGCCCATTTTCTTAGCTGCGGTCAGGGTTTCCAGATTCCGGACATTCACCTTCAACAGCTCTTCCATATCCACAATGCGCTTGATGGCTTCCAGGAAGAAAGGTGTGATTTGCGTAATCTCGTGAATCTTTTCAATAGACACACCGTGATAGACAAGCTCAGCAATGGCAAAAATGTTATCGGAACGGAATACCTTAATGTAGTCCAGCAGCTCGTCCACGGACATAGTATCGAACTTGGAATGGTAGATGTGATTTGCGCCAATTTCCAAAGACCGAATGCCTTTCAACAGGCACTCCTCCAAGGTAGAGCCGATGCCCATAACCTCACCGGTTGCCTTCATCTGGGTACCCAGCACATTGGTAGCGGAGGTGAACTTATCAAAGGGGAATCGGGGAAGCTTTGCGATCATATAGTCAAGCTTCGGCTCAAAGGCGGCGGTGGTATTGGCGATGGTGATTTCATCCAGCCGCATACCCACGGCAATTTTGGCGGTTACCCGGGCAATGGGATAGCCGGAAGCCTTGGACGCCAACGCAGAAGAACGGGAAACTCTGGGATTGACCTCGATAAGGTAGTACTCAGAGGTATGGGGATTCAACGCGAACTGCACATTGCAGCCGCCCTCAATTTTCAGCTCGCGGATCAGCCGGATCGCGGCATCGTTGAGCATTTTCTCGTCCTCTTTGGAGAGCGTCATAATGGGAGCCACCACCAGGCTGTCGCCGGTGTGCACACCCACAGGGTCGATGTTTTCCATACCGCAGATGGTGATGGCGTGGTCATCGGAGTCCCGCATAACCTCAAATTCAATCTCCTTATAGCCCTTCACAGACTTCTCCACCAGCACCTGATGCACAGGAGAGAGCTTGAAGGCATTGAGACCCACCTCAATCAGCTCTTCCTCATTATAGGCAAAGCCACCGCCGGTACCGCCCAGGGTAAAGGCAGGACGCAGCACCACAGGATAGCCGATCCGAAGCGCCGCTTCCTTGGCTTCTTCAATGGAATAAGTAATCTCAGAGGGGATAACCGGCTCGCCGATGGATTCACACAGCTGCTTAA
Organism: Faecousia sp.; assembly: GCA_045635105.1. GTDB lineage: Bacteria > Bacillota > Clostridia > Oscillospirales > Oscillospiraceae > Faecousia. The sequence goes on from JAZRBN010000063.1 coordinate 4,206, forward strand.
ACATCTCCCGGTCCTCTGCCCGTTCAATGGAGGCGCTGGGCGTACCCAAAAGCTCAACCCGGCATTCCTTCAAAATGCCCTTCTTTTCCAGCTGCATAGCAAGGTTCAGACCGGTCTGACCGCCAATGCCGGGAACAATGGCATCAGGACGCTCATAGCGGATAATCTTTGCGATATATTCCAGGGTCAGCGGCTCCATATAAACCTTGTCAGCAATGACCGTATCGGTCATAATGGTAGCGGGGTTGGAGTTACAGAGGACAACCTCATAGCCCTCCTCTTTCAGCGCCAGGCACGCCTGTGTGCCGGCATAGTCAAACTCCGCTGCCTGTCCGATAATAATCGGGCCGGAACCGATAATCAAAATCTTCTTTAAGTCCGTTCTCTTTGCCATATTGCAATCCTCCAATTAAGACTTCTTATAAACTACCTTACCGTCGCACACGGTAAGCAGACATTCACCTTTTACCTTCCAGCCTGCAAAGGGCGTTGCCTTGCCCTTGGACAGGAAGTGGGCGGGATCTATGGTCAATTCCCTATTCAAATCCCACACCGTGTAATCCTCACCCATCGGAATACCGAAGCGTTTCCGGGGATTGGTACTTAACAGTGCAATCAGCTTTTCAAGGGTTATGATGCCCGGCTCTACCAGATAGGTATACAAAATCTGGAACGCAGTCTCAATGCCCACCACGCCAAAGGCGCTTCCGGCAAGACCCTTGCTCTTTTCCTCCGCGCTATGGGGCGCATGGTCAGTGGCAATCATATCGATTGTCCCGTCCAGAATACCTGCAACCAGCGCTTCCCTGTCGGACTTATCCCGCAGGGGCGGGTTCATTTTGAAACGACCGTCCTCCTGGAGGAAGCTGTCGTCCATTGTCAAGTAATGGGGTCCGGTTTCGCAGGTTACATTTAATCCCTTCGCCTTGGCGGCGCGAATCAGCTCCACTGTTTCTTTGGTGGAAATATGGCACACGTGGTAAGCGCAGCCGGTTTCTTCCACCAGACGCAAATCACGCGCCACCTGCTCATATTCACTGGCGCTGCAAATGCCCCTGTGGTTATGCTCAGCAGCATACGCTCCCTGGTGGATATAGCCGCCGCGGAGCAAATCGTTCACCTCGCAATGGGCAACGATCATCTTACCCAGCGCCTTGGCGCGCAGCATTGCCGCGCGCATCATATCGATACTCTGCACGCCACGCCCGTCATCGGAAAAGGCGATACAATTTTCCGTCATACCTTCCAGGTCCGCCAGTTCCTCGCCCTTTTGTCCCACGGTGATCGCGGCGTAGGGATAGATGTGAATGGATGCCGTATCTTCAATTAACCGCAATTGTTCATTCAAATGCTCCACACTGTCCGGCACAGGGTTCAAATTCGGCATGGTACACACCGCGGTATAGCCGCCTCTGGCAGATGCCCTGCAACCGGTTGCAATGGTTTCTTTATAAGAAAATCCCGGCTCACGGAAATGCACATGCACATCACACAAGCCGGGAAAAACAACATATTCAGAGCCGCCGTCAACAGACAGTTCGTCCATCAAAAAAGCATCAGAGGGAACAATAGCGCCAGCACCGAAGCCAACAACCTTCAACTTCTTTTCTGCGCACACCATTGCTCTGTCCTCCTATGTTTCATTATCCACAAAAGTATACCATAATACGCGTACTTTGTCAAACCCACCAATACGTTTTTTCCCTAAAAAAATAGACAAATTATTCCTTCTCAAACAGCGCTTCCGTATCCAAATCAACAAATGGATATACCCGCTGCCAAATACCGTTTACTTTTTGCACGCTGCTGCGATGCTCACTTAGCAAACGCACAATGGGATACACATCAATCCAGATTTCGGAATTGCACTCCTTTTGGCTTTCGTCAAATACCAGCTGCATCCCGAAATGCAGGTGAACAGTCTCAATATTGTTGGTATTTTCCTTGTCAGAATACCCGGTGCGGCCCATAAAGCCGATTACATCCCCCGGCTGTACAATTTTGCCCACATACAAATCGTCAGCAAAGGGGGTATCCTTTTGCAGATGGGCATAATAATAGTAGCGCTTGGAGTCAAAGGAACGGATGCCGATCCGCCAGCCACCATAGCGATTCCAACCCATAGCCTCTACAATGCCACCTTCTACCGCAACAATGGGCGTCCCCAATCCGCCCATCAAATCGTTTCCCAAGTGCTTTCTTGCAAAGCCAAAGCTGCGGCTATTGCCAAAATCCGAGCAATGGCTGTAACCGTAGCCGGCAGCAATGGGACTAAACGCCTTTAACCCATACACCGGCTTCCACTGTCCGTCAATCTCGATTGCATAGCTGCCCAGCAGTCCACCCAGTATCGCTTCATAGGATTGGTGGTAATAGTCGTAATATTTATATACATCTCCCAACAGCTCCTGGGGAGATTGATTCCCCTGCAAATCCTTTACCGCTTTTTTCACCGATGCAAGACCGCATTTGCCACCGGTACGGCAGGCTGCCAGCGCTAAGGCGTCAATCCAGCCGATATGCTTTTCCTGATTGGCTGATTCAATATCCACATTCATTGCATAACGAAGAGACTCCTGGGGAACGGAAAAATCCACCCATTTGATAGGCTCTGCGTCCGCATCTGTTACGGGAATGAAAAATAGTATCAAAGCAAGCATAATCCACCGTTTCACAAAACCACCTCGTAAGGTAGTTTGCGAAGCGGTGGAAAAATGATACTTGACAGTTATTGCAAATCCTTGCGGATTCCCTCAGCGATCCGGTAAATATCGTCCATAGAAGCAATGGCAGATATTTTTTCTTTATAATAATTGGCATAGGCAACGCCACGAAGATACCAGGCAAAGTGCTTTCTTGCCTCCAAGCAGGCAATATGCTCCCCCTTGTCTTGCAGCGCCAGTTCAAACTGGCGCACCGCCACATCAATGCGTTTTGAAAGAATGGGACGGGTGTAATCTGTTTTTCCGGCAAAGGCATTGGCCGCGTCTTCAAAAATCCAAGGATTGCCAAATGTAGCTCTGCCGATCATCACACCATCTGCGCCGGTTCTGTTGCGGCATTTCACAGCTGTCTGCCCGTCAACAATGTCCCCGTTTGCCAGCACCGGTACAGAAAGACTGTTTTTTACTTTTGTGATCATATCCCAGTCCGCCACGCCGGAATAGAGCATACTCCGGGTTCTGCCGTGGACGGTGAGCATTGCCGCGCCGCAATCCTCCATGCGTTTGGCAAAATCCAGCACATTGATACTGCCCTTATCCCAGCCCAGGCGACATTTTACCGTAACGGGAACATCCACAGCCTTGACCACGGCTTTGACGATCTCTCCCGCCAATTCCGGCGTGCGCATCAGTCCGCAGCCATCACCGGAATTTGCAATCTTCGGCATGGGACAGCCCATATTGATATCGATAAAATCGCAGCCGGAGATTTCCAGCGCAAGAACAGCGCCCTGCGCCATAATATCCGGATCGTTGCCAAAAATCTGCGCGCCGCAAAGGCTTCCTTCATTTTTCCGGAGCAGCGCCGCGCTTTTCTTATCCTTATAGACCAATGCACGGGAGGAAACCATCTCCGTAACGGTCAGATTTGCACCTAACTGGGCGCAAATTGTACGGAATGCCCAGTCGGTTACACCCGCCATAGGTCCCAAAGCGATGGGATTATCCAGTTGTAAAGATCCGATGCGCATACCGTTCACCTCCCGAATACCGGAAGATTATAGCATAATGGCGCACTTTTTGCAAGTTAAATGAGGGCAGTCAGCAGCCACACAAGCCCTGTTGCCAGCGCGCCGGCACAGGCCCACACAGAGCCGGGCAATCTTTTTTTGCCCGTACCGGAGCTTCGCAGCAGCTTGTCCGCGGCTTTTAATAGCATATCGTCGGTTACCCCGCCCTTGACCACCGCTTCGTCCTTCAATATAAAAATTGCCTGTTCAAAGAGCTTCTGCTCCGGTGAATTCACCACAATCACCTGTCTTGAAATACCTTTTACCAAGTTACACCGCCTCCCTTTATGGGAAGTATGCCCCTTGGTAAAATTTTCATTCCTGCTCTTTCGGCCGCTTATATCTGCCCTTTGGCTCCCACTCCGGCAAAGGCAGCCGCTGCATAGCGCCAAAAATCCGTTCCTTTAAGTCGGGATAAGTGGCGCTCAAATCGTACACCAGCTTTTTGATTTCCTCCCGTTTGGTTTGCTTATCCACAGGACACCGGTTGGTAAGCACCGGAAGATTCCGCCGGGCGGCAAAGCTATCAATGGTGCGCTCGTGAATATAGAGCATTGGGCGAATCTGAACGATCCCTGTTCTGTCCAAATCCGTTACCGGCTGAAAACAGCCGATTCTTCCCTCATAAATCAGGTTCATCACAAAGGTTTCCACCGCATCATCATAGTGATGCCCCAGCGCTAACTTATTAAGTCCCCGATCCAGCAACGCTTGGTTCAATGCTCCCCGGCGCATTTTTGCGCACATAGAGCAGGGATTCTTCTCCTTGCGGTGGTCAAAGATAATAGGACCGATCTCTGTTTTGACCAGGTGAAATGGCACACCCAGTTCCTTGCATAGCTTCTCGATCCCGCTGTAATCCATACCCAATCCCATATCCACGGTGATTGCCTCAACAGTGAAGGGATTCTGATTATACCTGCGCAGCTCTGCCAAAAAAATCAGCAGCGCCAGAGAGTCCTTTCCCCCGGACACGCCAACGCCGATTCTGTCCCCGGACGCAATCATATTATAGTCCTCCACGCAACGGCGCACCAGACCAATCAGCTTTTGCATAAAATTTCCTCCAAAATTACGAAAATGAGAAGCGAGCATTTAAGAGCAAACAGGCGGATTTAAGAGAATTTGCGAGTTTATATGGTGTTTCATAAAAATATTTCAAAAATCGGTTGACAATTCCGGTTTGGTGTGGTTTAATAATCAAGCGTTTTGCAGTCATTGTACTGCTTATACTTGAATTTGTCAAAATAAATTACCTATTGGAGGAACGCATAATGTCCACTACTTTAGCAAAGCTGGAAACTGTCGAGCGCAAGTGGTATGTGGTCGATGCAGCCAACAAGCCCCTGGGCCGTACCGCTGTTATCGTTGCCAACCTGCTGCGCGGCAAGCACAAGGTCGATTTTACCCCCAATGTTGACTGCGGCGACTATGTCATCGTCATCAACACCGACAAGGCCGTTCTCACCGGCAACAAGCTGGATCAGAAGTCCTACTACCGCGTATCCGGTTGGATCGGCGGCTTGAAGGAAACCAAGGCTCGCGTGATGATGGATAACCGCTCCGATTACGCTATGGAGCTGGCTGTCAAGGGTATGCTGCCCAAGAACACTCTGGGCCGCAACTGCATGGGTCGTCTGCATCTGTACAAGGGCGCTGATCACAACCACGCCGCACAGAAGCCGGAAGCCTGGACTCTGGACTAATGGGAGGTAACTGATTATGTACGAAAGCAAGAAGAAGTATAATTACGGCACCGGCCGTCGTAAGTCCTCCGTTGCCCGTGTTCGCGTTTACGAGAACGGCACCGGTTCCATCATCATCAATGGCCGCGACATTGACAACTACTTCGGTCTGGATACCTTGAAGCTGGTTGTCCGTCAGCCCCTGGTTACCGCCGATCTGGTTGGTAAGGTTGACGTGGTTTGCACCGTCGCCGGCGGCGGCGTTTCCGGCCAGGCCGGCGCTATTCGCCACGGCATTTCCCGCGCTCTGGTTACTCTGAATCCCGAGCTGCGTCCTGCATTGAAGGCTGCCGGTTTTATGACCCGCGACCCCAGAATGAAGGAAAGAAAGAAGTACGGCTTGAAGGCCGCACGTCGCGCACCTCAGTTCTCCAAGAGATAATCTACTTCTCGTCAAGAACTTCAAAAACCCAGAAACCGCAATGGTTTCTGGGTTTTCTCTTTACTTTTTTCCTAAATCACAAATACATTTATACAACAAAACCAAGCCTGCGCTAAGGAACACGCCACCGACAATATCACTAAGCCAATGAACGCCGGACACCAGTCTGCCAAGCACCATAAAAACAATAAATGCACAAATACTGCAAGAAATAATTCGACGAAACGCCTTATGCCTTATACGGTCTCGCAGCTGCATAATCGCAGTTGGCATTACACACAGCACAAGCAATGTTGTAGAAGACGGATAGGACGCCTCCAAAAAACCTGCAATCAGCACCGGTCGATAATTAATAACATGGATTTCAAAGAGCAAGTATGCCGCCATTACCACAATATAAAAACCGCCAAGAGCCAAAATGCTAAAATCCACCTTTAAGATATTCTTCCGTTGTATCCACTGAACAAGACCCAGCATAGCAAATCCTAAGCCAAATGCCACAGGAACTAACCCCAACCAATCCGTAATGTGGTAGAGAGTCATATGCGCGCCTGTCAAACTATGAAAATAGCCATTGACTGTGGCAAAGCCAACTGCTGATTCATTAGGTCCAATCACCTGCACATCAACATAACGCACCAGAACAGTCCACAATGCAAATGCCAGCAATGTACCCCCTGCATAAAAAAATTGTTTCCTCATATAAGAACCTCCTGTATAGTATGCTTACACCATACAGGAAGCAATCGATTTACACAAGATACCATGCGGCACAACACTGACACCCTTCGTATCATCGCTTTTTTATCAGCATTAATGCCTTAATAACCAAAAAAACAAACAGAAAAAACGCTGCATTGGGCTGGGGACTTAAAATAAACACCACTACACCAAGAGCATTCAGCGCTAAGGACAGCTTACTTTTGATCTGCATCCAAAAAAAGCCCTTACAGGTTTGCATTGCCAGAGTCAATATTCCAACCAAAATCATTAAAACCACAACAGCAAAATATGCAACCCGCACATACGGCGCAATTACCGTCAACCGCAAAAGTGATACCTCTTGGATTCCCCCATCTGTCTTTTGCGCAAATAAAGGTAAAAACGAAAGCAACAAACAACTGATATCCAGCAAACCAAAAACCAAATCGCGTAGGTAATTCTCCTTTTGCCGGGTATCTTCCTCCGCAATGGTTAGCAGCTGATCTCCGGATAATAGCTGATCCACAGTTACGGAAAATAGCGTTGCAATCCGTTTCAAAGAATCAATATTCGGATATCCCCTGCCCGACTCCCACTTGGAAACAGCAGTACGGGACACATATAACAACTCCGCAAGTTCCTCCTGGGTCAGTCCTTTTTGCTTCCGAAGTTCCTGTAATTTTTCATTAAATTCCATACAAATAATTCCTAGCAACAATATGATGTGTATATCTTACCACAGAACAACAGCACTTTCAACAACAAGGTAAAACCCCAAAGCCTATAAGCTTTGGGGTTTTAGATTATTTATCCAGTCTGAACTTGGAGTCGGGTCTTTCCTTACGCATATACCACTTGCCGCGGGTAAAGTCGGGAATGGTAACCACAGCGCCGCCCTTCAAAATAGATTCTTCGCTCAGGGCAGTGATGCTCATATAAGCAGCTGCGTCATAAACGTCGATGGGAGGCTCGGTGCCATTGATCAGAGAATCAAAGAATGCAGAAATTACCAGGTAGTCCATGCCGCCGTGGCCGCCCTTGGGATCGTAGTCCTTCCACAGGGGATGGATATACTCTTCCTCATACTCCTTGGCGTTGTTCCACAGCTCGGATTCCTTCCAGTGATATTCCTCGTGCTTACCGGCAAGGAAAACCTGGTTGGTATCACCCAGATATGCACCCTTTGTGCCGCGGACAGTGAAGGCGCGGGAGTAAGCTCTGGGCAAGGTGGTATCCAAAGTCAGCACGATGGTCTGACCCTTAGCGCACTTAATAACGGTGGTGATGATATCGCCCTGAGCAAATTCCACATTAGCCAGGGGGCTTTCGGGACCGTCGTGGCTGATCACATACTCATGCAGACCCTTGGCGCAGGATGCAGTGGAGGACAGGGTTACCATACGGTTGCCGTTGTTGATATCCAGAATCTTTGCGATGGGGCCCAGCTCATGGGTGGGGTAGTTTTCACAGTTACGGTTGGTGTAATTGCGCAGACGGTAATGGCGGTTTTCCTCGCCGCCGGCAATCTCATCCCGCAGGTCGTGATGATAGCCGCCGGAGCAGTGAACAATCTCACCCAGCACGCCCATACGAGCCATGTGCATAGCCATAGACTCGTACTTACCGTAGCAACAGTTTTCCAGCAGCATACAGGGAACGCCGGTCTCCTCATAGGTATCAATCAGCTTCCAGCAATCCTCGATGGTGTATGCGCCGCCAACCTCCATACCCACAACCTTGCCTGCCTTCATAGCGGCAATGGACAGAGGAATATGGGCTTCCCAAGCGGTGGAGATGATCACAGCGGTGATTTCGGGGTTGTCCAGAATCTCCTGATAGCTCTTGGCAGCGATAGGCTTCTTGCCGGTTGCATCAAACACACGGCCGATGCCTTCTTCAATTCTATCCTCATAAAAGTCATACAGCATAGCAATTTCGATGCCGTAATCCTGGCTGGCAGGAATCACAGATCCCGCCAAAAGACCCTGGCCGCGCTGACCAAGACCCACAACTGCAATTTTATGCTGTTTTTCCATAGTTTTTTCCTCCTAATCTGTTTTTCTTATTGCAATATACCATAACCGGTACTATAACAAAATAGGAAATAAGACACATTTACTGTAAAATCAGACATTGCAAGGAGAATGAGAAATGAACAATATTCAAACTGTTGATCGGCTCATACAAATTGACGGACTGGTTACGGTATACAATTCCATCAGGCCCAAAGGATTTTACTTCCCCGGTGAGAGCCATAACTTTTGGGAATGCGAATATATTCAGGAGGGTACAGTAACTGCCACCGCCGATGAGCGGGTGTATCAGCTGGGTGCCGGAAAGCTGCTGATTCACAGACCTATGGAGTTTCACCGGGCATGGGCTGACAAAAACTGCGCCCCGTGGATTATAAACATTTCCTTTTTAGCCCACGGCGAACTAACGAAAAAGCTGGAAGAACAATGCTTTGACCTGCGACCGGAGCAGCAAAAGGAATTTATGGAAATCGCAGAAACCTTCAAACGGGCAAAAAGTATGAATTTCACTGAAAATCAGTATGCTTACCGGGCGGCATTGAATCGCACCGCTGCATTATTGGAGGCTTTTTTGATCGATTTGGAGGACGACGAAAAGTACAGCTCCCCTGCCCTCTCCCTCAATGACAAACGGTACAGTGCCATTGTACAAACTATGAAGGCGAATTGCCACAAAAATCTCTCTTTGGATGAGTTGGCAAACCTGTGTCAAATGAGCGTCAGCAATATGAAGCGAATTTTTCGCCTGTACTCCGATGTGGGTATTGCCAAATACTATCTGACACTGCGCATCCGCCACGCAATGGAGCTGCTGGAAGAAGGCGTTACCGCAAATCAAATTGCCGAAATTATGAATTTCTCCGACTCTGCGTATTTTTACACGGTTTTCAAGCGGGAAACGGGTATGACACCGGCCCAATACAGGGACCGAAATATCCTGCGCTAAGACAAAACAAAACATTTGACAAAACGCTGCTTACCCACTATAATTTCCATTGTAGCTTATGGGCTCGTAGCGCAGCTGGGAGCGCACCACATTCGCATTGTGGGGGTCGGGAGTTCGAATCTCCTCGAGTCCACCAAAAAAGCCACCCTTTGGGTGGCTTTTCTTTTTATTACAGGAGATTCAAAGAAAAACCGGCATCTTACATTTCGTAAGATGCCGGAGTTTTTTATTACTCTACAACAGTGATAGCGGTAACATGGGGATTTGCGCCCTCGTACCAATACAGGAAGCCCTCAACATCCAGCACGTCGCCCTCTTTCAAGGTAGCAACCAGCTTGTAAACATCGGTCTCGGGATCGGTAAGATAGCGCTCCACGCAGAAGCTGTAAGATGCGCCGTTGTAGCCCAGAGTCAGATAGATATCGTCGCCGGGTTCGCCGTTCTTGTACTCAACCTTCTCCAAGGTCATGCCCTTGAACAGGACCTTCTCGTTCTGATGGTCAATCAGCTCGTCCTTGCCCAACAGCGCAGTAGCATCAAAAGCCTCAGCCACATAAGTATCGCCCTCAACAAATTCGAAGGTGCCGTCCATAATCTCTACTTCGCCGGACCACTCGCCCTTGGTGCCGGTGATCTTAATCTTAGCACCGGGAACCAGCTTGGCAGCATCCTCTTCGGAGCAAGCCAGCTCGTAAGCAAAGTAAGCGCCATCCTTGCTCTGGCAGTAAACAGTGATCTTGTTGTCCCACCAGGACTGGGTAGCCTGTACATAGGTCTCGACTACAACCTGAGAATCCAGAGCAGCAGCCATATACTCCTCGTGGCTCATCACGTCAGAACCGGCGGTATCACCAGTGCTACCATCGGTAGTTCCGGTAGTGCCATTCTCGGAAGGCTTGGTCTCGTCGGGGGTGTTGGTGCAGGCAGCAAAGGCAAACACCATTACCAATGCCAGCAGCAATGCAACAAATCTTTTCATTTTTTTCATTCTCCTTTTTATAGGTTTTTGTGAACAGGTTCATTATACATCAGTTTTTCAAAAAATCAATATTTTTCCTGTTTTTTCTTTTTGTTCTTTATATGACCCACTGCTACATACACACCCATACCCAGCCAGCAGCATCCAACGCCTGCCAAAAGCAGCACAGCGGCATCAGGTAACGCGCCAAACTCCCGCCGGGTATTCTTCTCCACGATTTGGTCCAGGCGGTACAGGGCAGAAACATCCGCATACAACACCTCATAATAGGCTTCATCTACGGTCTGCCCGCGGCGAATGGATTTGGTTACATTTTCCACCAGCTGTCCGGCAGCATTCCGGAGCGATGCTGAGCCGTTAAACACAGGGGTTACAAATGTGTTGTCGGTATTCTCCAAAAGTAAGCGGGTAGCATCAATTTTAATATCGTAGTAGAGTTCATTGTCCTCTCCCCTACGGCTTAAATAATCCTGATACTCGCTGCTCTCCTGCGCCTTAGTGGTAACGGGGGCATAGCCTTCTGTCTGGGCATAGGCAATCTGCACGGGATTTGTCAGCATAAACTGAGCAAAGAGCCAGCTTGCCAACACCTCCTGGGGATCTTCCTTATTAAACAGACACATAGACGGTCCCTGGGAAATCATCTTGGGATTTTCCGTATCGAACTGCGGAATCGGCATAACCACCGTTTCAAACTCCACAACCTTCTCCTCTGCAATATCAATCAAAGGGGCATCACAACCCATCCAGGTAGCGCCGGCAGTGGAATCAATTGCGAAAATGCACTGTCCGGCATTGAGGAAATTGGCAGGATAGCCGTTGATTTTGAAGGTAGAGAATGCGCCGGCGGCAGTGTTGTCCGCAACGGTTTGGAGTAGCCGTTGGGTGGTATCGTTAAAAATCAGAATTCTTCCGTTATCGGCAGAATACCCGGCATTTAACTGACGGAGCATCTGAATCATCATATTGTCCGTGGACTTATAAATAAACGGAATCAGCACCTTTTGCCCGTTAACAAGGAAGTTACCCTCGGAATCCTTTTCCGTAGCTGCGCGGCTGACCTCCCACACAAAATCCCAGGTGAGCTTTTCCGGCAGGGTATAGCCCAGCTTTTCCACATAAGTTTTATTTACATAGCAAGCTTCTGTGGAGCGCATATAGGGCAGTGCAAAGTAATGCCCGTCAAAAGCGCATTCTTCCAGAAACTTAGGTACAATTTCCTCTGCCGTGGGCGCGTCAAACTTCACTTCACTGCCACCAAGGCCATACCTTTCATCTGTCAGCAAACTATCCAACGGCACAACCGTATCCGCGCCGGTAAGGTAGGTTGCAATATGGTCGGGATAGGTAATACACACATTGGGGGTGGTATTGGTGGGAATATTGGTGATTACATCATTGTAAATCTTGCCGTAATCCGTATACAGCCGCAGATTCACTGTAATATTGGGGTAAAGCGTCTGAAAATCGGCAATTGCCTGCTTATAGATATTCACCTGGGTCATATTGGTATCGTTCTTTGCCCAGAAGGAGATCTCATACTGTCGCGTGGTATCAAAGTTTTCCGGAAGCTCATAATGATACTCCCGATTTTCACCGGATGACTGCGCGGTCAGTTGTCCGTGGCAGGCAGTCAGACTAAACAGCAGGCACACCGCGGAAAGTACACAGAAAAGTCTTTTCATCCCTTTGTACCTCCCCGGGAGACGCCCTCCATAATCTTATTCCGGAACAGCAAAAACAGCACAATCAGCGGCACAGATATCACAACAACTGCTGCCATCATTGCCGGGATATTCTCTCTGCCGAAGCCGTTTTCCCGAATGAATTGAATACCATTGGACACCAAAAAATGGCTCTCATCATCGGTTATCAGTCTGGGCCACACATAAGAATTCCAGCACTCAATCACCTTCAAAATGGTGATGGTAATGAGGGTAGGCTTGCAAATGGGAACCATTACCCGCAAAAGATAGCGCATATCCGTTGTGCCGTCTACCTTAGCGGCGTAATACAGCTCATTGGGAATCTGCGCAAAATTCTCTTTCAGCAGATAGATATAGAACACAGACGTTACCGACGGAAGAATCAGTCCCGCAAAGGTATTGCGCAGATCCATATTGGTAACGGTAACAAAATTGGTAATGACCACCAGCTCGTTGGGAATCATCATAAAAGACAAAAACAGTGTAAATACCAAATCCTTACCCTTGAAATTCAGTCTTGCAAAAGCAAAAGCTGCCAGCACCGTAACAAAGAGCATCAGCGCAGTGGTAAGCACCGTAAAAACCAATGTGTTAACAAAGTACTGGGCCAGCGGCACTGCGGTAAAGGCTTGCACATAGTTTTGCAGTGTAGGTGAAAGGGTAAACAGCTGGGGGATATACTCAGAGTTATAGCTGCCGTAGCTTTTTACTGAGGTCAGCACCATCCAGTAAAAGGGAAACAGCACCATAATCGCCCAAAAGCCAAGGAGAATATAGGTTACGGTCTTTACCGCTGCCGTGCGGATTTTGGCGGAACGCTCAATTTTTTCATAGTCCATATCCCCACCTCCTTAATAATGAACGTGTTTGCGGCTGACCAAAAGGTTGATGCAGGTAATGGTCAGCACAATACCAAAGAGAATAATCGCAGCTGCTGAGGCATAGGACGGATAGCCGCCGCTGTTGCCGTAGAGCATATCGTACACATAGCCTACAATAGTATTCATTCCGGCGGCATTCAAATCTGTGCCGAACAGTGCCACCGCATCGCTGTACGCCTTAAACGCGCCGATAAAGCCGGTGATAATGAGATAAAACATAGTAGGTGAAATCAGCGGCAGGGTGATTCTTGTGAAGCAACGCAAGCGGGATGTGCCGTCCACACGGGCGGCGTTATAGTAGGTTTCGTTTACCGATGCCAGCGCCGTAGTCAAAATCAAGATCTTAAAGGGCATAACCACCCAAACGGTATAAAAGCACAGCACAAACATCTTCGCCCAGTACGGTCCGTCAATAAAATCCACAGACTCACCGCCAAACCAGCTGATCACCAAATTGGCAAAGCCGTCGGTGTAAGGTGTCTTTTGGAACAGAATCATAAACACCAAGCCCACCGCCAAAGTGTTGGTTACATAGGGCAGGAAATAAACAGTCTGAAACAGCTTGCGCAAGGGTTTTATGGAATTTAAGCCAAGGGAAATCAGCAGTGCGATCCCTGTGGACAGGGGCACTGTGATAATCACCAGAATAAAAGTGTTTTTCAGCGCCTGCAAGAAATAGGGGTCGTGGAGCACATAGGCATAATTGTACGAGCCGATTCCCAAAAAGGTTTGAGAGGCTGAGTGAAATCCCTCCTCAAAGGAGTAAATGAACACATCAATCAGCGGGTACACCATAAATGCGCCCAAAAAAGCCATAGCCGGCAGGAGATACAGCCAGCCTTTCCATTTTCTGTCGTCCATATACTTCTCCCTTTGTTATTCTGCGCTGAAATAAATGCGCTGCTGGGTTTCTTCATCAAACAGGAAAAGCTTATTGGGCTTTACATCAAAACGCACAGATGCAGATGTGGTATCCACTGGGTTTTCTGCGCTGATAATGGCGCGGATATCGGTATTCTCGCAATCTTCGTGGCTGCAAACCACGCTCACATCTCTGCCCATTACCTCAACCCTGTGCAGCTTGCAGGTCAGCGCGCCGGCATCCCGCAGCACAAAACCCTCCGGCCGAATGGCAGCAATTACTTTACCGTCAGCAGCACCGGGAACCTGCATAATCATTTCATTACCAATGTAGAGCAGTTCACCCTCTACCCTACCGTGAAATACGTGAATGGGAGGTGTACCAAGGAATTTGGCAACAAACAGGTCCACAGGGCTGTCATAGACCTGCTGGGGTTCACCGATTTGGTGAATCACACCATCCTTCATCACCACAATCAGGTCAGAAATGCTCATAGCCTCTTCCTGATCGTGGGTAACAAAAACTGTGGTGATACCGGTCTGTCGCTGAATTCTGCGAATCTCCTCACGGGTTTGCAAGCGCAAACGGGCATCCAAATTGGACAGAGGCTCGTCCAGCAGCAAAATACGGGGCATCTTTACCAGCGCACGGGCAATAGCCACCCGCTGCTGCTGACCACCGGACAGCTCACTGGGCTTGCGGTCCATAAGACCATCCAGCTGCACCATTTGCGCAACCTCCAAGGCTTTCTGCGTCATCTGCTCCTTAGTCAGCTTGTCCTTACCCTTGCGGTTTTGCAGGGGGAAGATAATATTCTGCATCACCGTCAGATGGGGATACAGCGCATAATTTTGAAAAACCAAACCTACGCCACGGTTTTCCGGAGGCAGAGCGGTTACATCGTCATCACCAAAAAAGATTTTTCCGGTGGTAGGTTTCTGCAAGCCGCTAAGCAGATGCAGCGTGGTGCTTTTTCCGCAGCCGGAAGGTCCCAACAGGCCAATGAGCTTGCCGTCGGGAATCTCCAAACTCACACTATTCACCGCGATTACATCGGCTTGTTTCTTGTGGTAGGCAGGGAATTTTTTTGTTACATTTTCAAGAATTACTTTCATAGCGTTCCATCCTTATGGTTTGTTATGGTATATTATAGTAAATTCCTACCTGCATTGCAAGGATATTTATTTTGCGGTAGCATTTTGCTTTGTTATGTGGTATACTGAGGGAAATTTTAGGAAAAGAGGAAGAAAAATGGTACTTGAAAATGAGCGTCCGGATTGCTGCGACGGCAGACTGGACAAAGAAATCCGTGTCTATGACCTACTGGACAGCTTGCAGGTTTCTTATCAGCGGGTTGACCACGAGCCGGCTATGACAATGGAGGCCTGCGAGGAAATTGACAAGGTGCTCTGCGCGCCCACCTGCAAAAATCTGCTGCTTTGCAACCGGCAGCAAACGGACTTTTATCTACTGCTGATGTCCGGCGATAAAGTATTCCGGACCAAGGATTTATCTGCGCAGCTGGGTGTATCCCGGCTGTCCTTTGCTCCGGCGGAGGCAATGATCGAGCATCTAGACATCACCCCCGGATCACTGAGTGTGATGGGGCTGATGAATGACAAGAATTTCCGCGTGAAGTTGGTGATTGATAAGCCGGTTTTAGAATCGGAATACATCGGCTTTCACCCCTGCATCAACACCTCCACCGTGAAAATCAAAACCGAGGATTTAACGCAAACCGTAATTCCTGCGATGAAGCACTCCCCTACAATTGTAAACCTGCCATAGCGTAAAAACCCGCTCCCGGTTCAATTCGGGAGCGGGTTTTTTAGGTTAATTGCTTATTTCATTTTGATGGTAACGGTATTGGTCTTTACAGAATTTCCAAACTTATCAGTTACCACGCAGTACAGCTGTCTGCCGTTTCTGGCGGCATTCATTGCAGCTGTATAGGTGCTACCCTTGAAGGTGGTGGTGAGGGTAAACTTGGTTGCGCCCTTATCCTTATAATACCACTTATAAGTCAGCCCCTCGCCGACTGCGGTGAAGCTAACCTTTGCAGTTGCGCCCTTTGCCACACTCACACTCACAGGCTGCTTGGTAATGGTTGCCTTCATACTGATCGTAACCGTAGCTGTCTGCACAACATTACCGTACTTGTCGGTAATCACACAGTACAACTGGCGGCCGCTTCTGGCGGCATTCATTGCAGCAGTATAGGTGTTGCCCTTGAAGGTGGTGGTCAAGGTGAACTTAGTCGCGCCCTTATCCTTATAATACCACTTATAGGTTAGTCCGTCGCCGGTGGCGGTGAAGGTAACCTTTGCGGTTGTGCCGTTTGTAACCTGCACGGATACCGGCTGCTTGCTCACAGATACCTTCATGCCAAGGGTAACCGTGTTGGTCTTCACGGAGTTGCCGTACTTATCGGTAATCACACAATACAACTGGCGGCCGCTTCTGGCAGCATTCATCGCAGCAGTATAGGTGTTGCCCTTGAAGGTAGTGGTCAAGGTGAACTTAGTTGCGCCTGCATCCTTAAAGTACCACTTATAGGTCAGTCCGTCGGCGGTGGTGGTGAGGGTAACCTTTGCAGTTACGCCGCTTGTAACCTGCACGGATACCGGCTGCTTGCTAATGGACACCTTCATACCAATGGTAACCGTGTTGGTCTGCACAGAGTTGCCGTACTTATCGGTAACAACACAGTATACCTGGCGGCCGCTTCTTGCAGCATTCATCTGCGCAGTGTAAGTA
>JAZRBN010000064.1:0-19786 GCA_045635105.1 Faecousia sp.
ATATCTTACTTACGGATACCCAGCTTGGCGATCAGAGCACGGTAACGGTTGATGTCCTTGTTTGCCAGATAGTCCAGCATCTTGCGGCGCTTACCAACCATCATCAGCAGACCACGACGGGAGTGGTTGTCGTGCTTGTGGGTACGCAGGTGATCGGTCAGCTCGTTGATACGGGCAGTCAGGATAGCCACCTGTACTTCGGGAGAACCGGTATCGCCCTCGTGGGTTGCGTTTTCCAGGATAACCTGGGTCTTCTTCTCTTTCAGAATCATTGTTTTTTCCACCTTTTTTTGAATTTACCCTGCGCCAAGTAAAGGGTCGGTGTCGTCCCAAAACTGAGCTGCGGGCATCGTTTTTGCGTCTGGCCATAGCCAGCCCGACTATGTTACCACAGATTTTTCCAAAAGTAAAGTACTTTTATTCACTTTTTGCAAAGAATTTCCGGGTCTGCCGAATGTTTTTCTGAATTTCCGCCTGCAATTGGGCAAGGCCGGTAAATTTTTGTTCCGGGCGGAGAAAGGCGTAAAAGGCAAGGGTCAGCTCTTTTCCGTACAAATCGCCCGCAAAATCCAGCAGGTGTACTTCCACCGTTACACCCTTTCCGTCCACTGTGGGCCGGTTGCCGATGTTGGTTACGGCCACATATTCCTGATTCTCCACCAACGCCTTGCAGGCATACACCCCAAAGGCAGGGGCGAGCAATGCTTCCGGAAAAGACAAATTCGCCGTGGGAATACCTATGGTGCGACCCAGCTGCTGCCCCGCAACCACCTGTCCGGAGAGCATATGGGGGTGGCCCAAAAGCCGGTTGGCCTGCTCCAATTCTCCCTGTTCCAGCAAATTGCGGATACGGGTAGAGGAAATCCGCTCCCCGTCCATCGTTTGCTCCGGCACAACCACGCAAGGCAGCTTCTTCTCCTTGCAGAAATCCTGCAAAATTCGGGCATTTCCCTCACCGCCGCGGCCAAACCGAAAATCGTTTCCGCAGACAAAGCCGGCAGCGCCTTGCGCCAACAGCGCATTGAGAAAATCCTGCCAGCACATACCTAAGGTCTGCGCATCTGCGTGATAGACCTTTACCGTGTCCACACCGTAGAGCTGCAAAACCTGCTCTCTGTCGGCGGCGGTGTTCAGCATATCCGGCGCTTGCCCACCCAGCACCGCTGCCGGCGGCAAGTCAAAGGTTACCGCGCCGCTTTTGCAATTGTTTTCCTTCGCCAGACGGCAGCACTGCGTCAGCAGCTCCTGATGCCCCAAATGCACCCCGTCGAAAAAACCCAAGGCATAGATTGTGTGTTGATTCATAAGCATATCCTTAGCGAATTGAAAATTAAAAATGCAAAATGAAGGTGTCGCCAAAGGCGACTATTTTAATGATTTCCGCAAGGAAATACATTCATTTTCAACTTCTAATTAAATATTGAAGAAACTTTTGATGGTTGACATAATTCCGTTTTCGACCTTTGCCAGCATCAGAAACTCCCCGTTTTGGTCATAGGCGCGGTAAGTGCCATCTTCCAAATCAATAGAAAAGGCGTTGCCGTTACGGCAGCGGAGCGCCTGCTTTTGGGTCAGCGTTACTGCCGGATGCTCTATAAACATCGTGTCCACATTTCGCAAAAATACCCCGGGATTTTCGCAATCCACCAGCTGCGCCAGGGGAATTGCCTCTGCCTCAGTATAAGCCCCGGCGCTGACCCGGCGCAGCTGCGCCATACAGCCGCCGCAGCCCAAGGCAGCGCCGATGTCCTTGCAAAGGGTACGGATATAGGTGCCCTTGGAGCAGTGAATCCGCAATCGCACATCTGCATTTTCCATACCCAAAAGGTCCAGGGCGAAAATGGTAACAGCGCGGCTTTTCCGCTCCACTTCCTTGCCCCGGCGGGCAAGATCGCAGAGCTTTTGACCGTTCATTTTGATGGCAGAATACATAGGGGGGATCTGCTGAATTTCACCTTTGAACTGTTCCAGCGCCCACAGCACCTGCCGGCGGGTTACCGAAACCGGCTTGGTTTCCAGCACAGCGCCGGTGATATCCTCCGTGTCGGTGGTAACGCCTAACCGCAGCACAGCCTCATAGGTCTTGTCCGCGTGCTCGAAAAACTCCACCGCCCGGGTGGCGCGTCCCACGAACACCGGCAGAACACCCGTTGCCATAGGGTCCAATGTGCCGCCGTGTCCAATGCGGCGGGTCTGAAACACCCCCCGCAGCTTGGCGGTTACATCCTGACTGGTCCAGTCCGCCGGCTTGTCAATAATAATAATTCCGTCCATTGCCTACCTCGTAGGGCGGGGGTTTACTCCCGCCGAAGAACTGCTTAGCGGCGGGACCAAGGCCCCGCCCTACAATTATAAATTAGCTTCTATCGCAGATTTAACTGCTTCAACCGCCTCATCCATAGAACAGGTCATACTT
Source organism: Faecousia sp. (assembly GCA_045635105.1). Classification (GTDB taxonomy): domain Bacteria; phylum Bacillota; class Clostridia; order Oscillospirales; family Oscillospiraceae; genus Faecousia. The sequence continues at coordinate 2,417 of JAZRBN010000064.1, forward strand.
GCGCCGGCAGCGCCCTTATGACCGCCACCGCCAAATTTGGCGCACACCGCGGCAGCATCGTAGCCCGGCACTGCCCGGACAGAGATTTTAATCCGGCCGTCCGGCTCTTCCCGGAGCGTTGCGGCAATCTTGACCCCCTCAATGCTGCGGGGGAAGCCGGAGATATTCTCCAAATCGTCCTCAGTTGCGCCCAGCGCCTGCTCCACAGCTCTCGGCAGAGGGCAAATGGCAATCGCGCCGCCTTGCAGAAAAATAGCGTTCTCTACCAAATACCCCTGCACCCGCAAACGGGCAAGGGAATTGGTATCAAACAATTCCTGATTGATGGCAAAAAGATTTTTGCTGACACGGGCGCATTCCGCTGCCACCGCCAGAGTATCTGCCGTGGTGTTGGCGTAACGGAAACAGCCGGTGTCGGTGGACACGGCAGTATACAAAGCGTCTGCCATAGCCTCGTCCAGGGTTGCGCCCATCAAGCGCAGCACGCCGTAAACGATTTCACCGCAGGCGGCAGCCTCCGGCTCTACCAGCTCCCGTTCCGTAAAGGAAGTGGCGGTGGCGTGATGGTCAATCCGCAGGGCAATGGAAGCTTTATACGCCGAAAACGCCTCCGGCAGCATCGTTTGGGACGCGGTGTCCACAGCCACCAAAACATCGCCGCTATCCACCGCATCCTTCGTCAGTCCCTGGTGCAGGTGGGCGTACTTTTCCGTGATTTCCGGATTGCGGAGAATGTGGGCAGTCTTTCCCAGCTGCCGCAGACCCCGGCACAGCACCGCGGCGCTGCCCAGGGTGTCCCCGTCGGGACGGCGGTGGGTGAGAATCACATAGTGATTATTTTGGGTTAAAAAATCAGCCGTCTGTTTCTTCGTCAGTATCTGCATCTTTTTCTACCTCTAAGGAGTTAATAAGAGCAAGCATTTTTGCGCCGTAGGTGATGGAATCGTCCAGCGCCCACATCAGCTCCGGCGTATGGCGCAGATTCAGCGCCTGGCCCAGTCCCCGGCGGAGATACCCGCCGGCGGATTTCAGACCCTTAATAGCGCCGTCTGCCAGCTCCTCCTGCAAGATGCTCACATATACCTTGCAATAGCGCAAATCCGGGGTGGTCTCCACGTGGGTGATGGAAATCATCGTATCCTGCACCCGGGGGTCTTTTAAGTTGCGAATTAAATTGGACAGCTCCTTCTGAATCTCTTCGTTGATTCTTCCGATTCTGTTAGATGCCATAAAAACACTCCTTCGTCGTGTAATGCAAAGTGCAAAATGCAAAGCGCAAAGTGGACGTGTCGCTTTGCGACCTATTGAAAAGGTTGCCGGGACGAAACAATCATTTTGCATTTAGAATTTTCCATTTTGCATTGGTAAAAGGAGAGCCACACCGCAGCAGCGGTGCGGCTTTCTTTTTACCGTTTAATTTCCTGCATGGCGAAGCACTCGAAAATGTCGCCTTCCTTAATATCGTTGAACTTGGCAACGCTCATGCCGCACTCGTAGCCGGCGGTAACTTCCTTTGCCGCGTCCTTAAACCGCTGCAAAGAGCCGATTTCGCCCTCGTGAATCACCACATTATCCCGCAGCACCCGCACCTGGGCATCCCGGGTAACCTTGCCGTCTTTGACCATACAGCCGGCAATGGTACCCACCGCGGAGACCTTGTAGGTCATACGCACCTCGGCGTGGCCGATGACCACTTCCTCGAACTTGGGCGCCAGCATACCCTTCATTGCCGATTCGATCTCGTCAATGGCGTCATAAATCACCCGGTAGAACCGCATATCCACGGCGGTACGCTGAGCGCTTGCCTGGGCGCCGGCATCGGGCCGGACATTAAAGCCAACGATAATCGCGCCGGCAGTGGATGCCAGCAGAATATCGGATTCGTTGATTGCGCCAACGCCGGTGTGAATCACACGGACACGGACTTCCTCGTTGGTAAGCTTTTCCAGCGATGCCTTCACAGCTTCCGCAGAGCCCTGCACGTCTGCCTTGACGATCAGCGCCAGCTCCTTCATTTCGCCCTCCTGCATCTTGGCAAACAGGTTATCCAGGGTTACCTTCTGCATAGCATTGGCGGCGGCATCCTTGGCAGCCTGCTTCCGCTGCTCAACCAGCTCTCGGGCCATCCGCTCGTCGGTTACGGCGTTGAACTCATCGCCGGGGGCGGGTACTTCCGCAAGGCCGGTGATCTCCACAGGAATGGAAGGACCTGCGTTCTTCACTGTACGGCCCTTGTCGTTGGTCATCACACGGACACGGCCCACGGCAGTACCGGCAAAGATAATATCGCCCTGATTCAGTGTGCCGTTTTGCACCAGAAGCGTTGCAATCGGGCCGCGGGTCTTATCCAGTCTTGCCTCGATAACCGTACCCTTGGCGCGACGGTTGGGGTTGGCTTTCAGCTCCTGCACCTCGGCAGTGAGCAGCACCATCTCCAACAGGTTATCCAAACCCATACCTGTCTTTGCGGAAATGGGACAGATAATGGTCTCGCCGCCCCACTCCTCGGGAATCAGATCGTATTCCGTCAGCTGCTGCTTGATCCGGTCGGGGTTGGCTTCCGGCTTATCCATCTTGTTGATGGCAACAATAATAGGCACATTTGCAGCCTTGGCGTGGTTGATGGACTCGATGGTCTGGGGCATAATGCCGTCGTCGGCAGCCACCACCAGAATGGCGATGTCCGTACACATTGCGCCACGGGCACGCATAGAGGTAAAGGCTGCGTGGCCGGGGGTATCCAGGAAGGTAATGGGCTGACTGTTGCACTCCACGGTGTAAGCGCCGATGTGCTGGGTAATGCCGCCGGCCTCACCGGAGGTAACGGAGGTGTTGCGGATAGCATCCAAGGTGGAGGTCTTGCCGTGGTCAACGTGGCCCATAACCACCACAACAGGCGCGCGGCCCTGCAATTCGTCCGCAGTATCGGTGTGGTCGTCGATGATCCGCTCCTCAATGGTAACGGTAATTTCCCGTTCCACCTTGCAGCCCATCTCCACCGCCACATACTCGGCGGTATCAAAGTCGATGGTCTGGTTGATGCCTGCCATTACGCCGTTTTTCATCAGCAGCTTAATGACCTCGCCGGCAGTCTTCTTCATACGGCTTGCCAGCTCGCCCACGGTGATTTCATCGGGAATTTTAACGGTAACAGGGGCTTTCCGGGCAACCTCCATCTGCAATCTGCGGAGCTTCTCCTGCTCCTCATTGCGGGATTTATTGCCCTTGCTGTACTTGTTATCCCTGCGGTTTTGCTGCTGCTGACCCTTCTTGGCAAAGCGCTGCTTACCGCCCTGGTAATTCTGTACCCGCTCGCTGACCAAATCGTCTGCGTGGTCATCGAAACGGCTCACATTCACCTGCACCGCAGAGGTATCCACCACCCGGCGCTCACGCTTGCGCTCCGGCTGGGCAGGCTTCTGGGGCTTTTCTGCCTTAGGCGGCTGGGGAGCGGCAGGCTTTTCCTGGGGCTTTTCCTCAGCTTTGGGCGCTTCGGGCTTCTTCTCCTCTGCCTTCTTTTCCTCTACCTTGGGCTGGGGCTTGGGCTGCACCGCAAACACCACTTCCAGAGAGTCAATCTGGTGGGTCTGGGTCATATAGTCAAAGACCACATTCAGCTCTTCCTCCGTCAGCACCTGGGTATTGGACTTGGGCTTTTCAAAGAATTTCCCCATTATTTCCGCAATATCCTTGGGTGTAACACCAAAGTCGGTGGCCACCTCTTTCAATCGATACTTCACTAAACTCAATACAATGCACCTCCAAAATGCTACGCGTTGCGAGCATTCATTGAAAATTGAGAATTGAAAGTTGAAAATTATCAAATTCCGTTTTTAATTTTCAATTTTCCATTTTCAATTCACACTTGCAATAATCGTTATTCCGTCGCTTCAAGCTCATTTTTTCTTACCAAAACGAGCGTTCCTTTCGTGGGCCTTTGCCTCCTGCTGGCGTTGCCGGATACGCGCGGCGCGCTGATCCAGGCTTTCCCGTTCGGCTTTGTAGCGGTCCGGCTGACCCAGGGCCTTTACAAAGGCCAGCGCCAGTGCCGGGTCGGTAAATGCCGCCAAGGCCAGGGCTGTGCGGCCTACGGCCTGCCCCATTTGGTCCTTGGAAAAGGGAACTCTCAAACAAATCTGCTCACTGCCGGACACAAAGCTTTTTGCTCTGCGCCAGGTATGGTCTGTGGCGTCCTTTGCCACGATAATCAGCCGGGCGTGCTGCGCCCTGGCTGCGGCGCCTGCCGGCTCTTCACCCAGCTCAACCCGGCCGGCCTTTCTGGCCAGCGCCAGATATTGCAGCGCCTTATCCATTGGCAGCCTCCATTTCCTTCGCCAGCCGGTCATAGACCTCCTGGGGGATGGGAACTTCCAGGCTGCGTTCCAGGGCCTTGGCCTTCTGGGCTTTTTGCAAGCACGCGGGATTGGGGCAGAGATAAGCGCCGCGGCCGTTGCTCTTGCCGCCAAAATCCAGGCTGACTGTGCCGTCCGTACCCCGGACCACCCGAATCAGCTCCTTCTTGGCTTTCCGCTCCCGACAGCCCATACATTGCCGTTGAGGAATCTTCTTTTGCATTATGATTCCCTCCTGTGCCGGATTATTCCTGCGCTGCGCTGGCAGACTTAATGTCGATTTTCAGACCGGTCAAACGGGCTGCCAGACGGGCGTTCTGACCCTCCTTGCCGATGGCAAGGCTCAGCTGGTCATCGGGCACCACCACACGGCAGGCCTTGGGATTGACAGGGTCCATCTCCACGCTGATCACATCCGCAGGACTCAGCGCGGCCTTGACATACTCGCAGGGATCCTCGCTCCAAACCACGATGTCAATCTTCTCGCCGTTCAGCTCATCAACGATTGCGCCTACACGGCCGCCTCTAGGACCCACGCAAGCGCCCACAGGATCCACATTCTCCATAGCCGCGCGGACGGCGATCTTGCTGCGGGAGCCTGCCTCACGGGCGATATTGCGGATTTCCACCTGGCCGTCGGCGATTTCCGGGGTTTCCAGCTCAAACAGCCGGCGCACCACATTGGGGTGGGTGCGGGATACGTGGACCAGAGGTCCGCGGGTTGCCTTGTGCACTTCCAGCACATAAACACGGATCAGATCGCCGGGCTCGTATTCCTCGCCGGGAATCTGCTCGCTGGTGCGCAGCACCGCGTCATTCTGCTCATTGCCCTGACCCAGCTGGACGAAGATATCGCCGGTGGGGTCAATGCGCAGCACTGTGCCGGTGAGCAGCTCCTGAGACTTGGAGGAATAGCTCTCGTAAATAGCGCCGCGCTCGGCTTCGCGGATGCCCTGAATCACCACCTGCTTGGCGGTCTGGGCAGCAATGCGGCCGAATTTCTGAATGTCCACGGGAATGGACACAGACTCACCGGGCTGAATATCCGGATTCATATGTCTTGCAGCGTCAATATGGATTTCCACGGCGGAGTCCTCAATCTCCTCCACAGCGGTCTTTACCAGGTGCATAGAAAGGCCCTTTTCGCTCAAATCCACCACTACATTTTCAGCGGGGATGTCCCGATGGTCCTCCCGGTCCTTCCGGTAGGCATTGGTCAGCGCCTGTTTCAGCCGGTCCACCATATAGGAAACGGGGATGCCTTTCAGTTTTTCCAAATCCCGCAGGCTGGCGAAAATCTCTGCGCCGATATCTACCTGGGGTACTTCGTTTTTCTTGCTTTTTCTCTGTGCCACGATCAATTCCTCCTATTAAAACTCAACGCGAAGCCGCACCAGCGCGACCTCGGATTTTTCAAATGTGATGGTTTCCTTTCCTGCCTCCACGGTTACCTTGCCGTCTGCATAGCCCCGCAGAATACCGGGAATTTCCTTCAAGCCGTTTCGGGGGCGGTACAGCTTCACCAGAATGGGACTGCCCATAAACCTTTCAAAATCCCCAGGCCGCTTCAACGCCCGCTCAATACCTGCCGAGCAGACCTCGAAATGATAGCTTTCCGCGATGGGGTCTTTCTCATCCAAAATGGGATCGATGGCCCGGTGGATTTTCTCGCAGTCGTCCACATCAATGCCGCCGTCTTTGTCAATATACACCCGCAGGTAACGCTCTGCGCCCTCCCGGACATACTCCACATCCCAAAGACTGCAACCGGCCTGCTCCACAATGGGTTTTGCAAATTCCGTAACCAATTCCGTAACCTTCAAGCAACAACCTTCTTTCAAAAGTACTCAAAAAAGAGAGGGGCGAACCCCTCTCTTTCCAAACGTCAACTCTTACTTTCCCCGTGATTATATCACCAAACTATCCGTTTTGCAAGAGGGAAACCAAATATTTTTTTGGCATTTTTCCGCATTTTGGGCGTTTTTTACCCTTCGTTTATCCCTTCCGGGGGCAAACCCTGGACATATTTGTGATCCCAGCTGTCATCGAAGATTCCCATAGCCGGCGAGCCGCAGAGCATATCCTCGGCAATTTGGCACAAAGCATCGGCGCAGTCCAGGGACTCCAAATAGAACTCGGGCAATGCATATTCTCCCAGCTTTGCCCCCAAAATCGCGCCGGTAATAGCGCCCACGGCGGCGCTGTTGCCCGAGTGATTCACCGCGATAATCACCGCCCGGTCAAAATCCTCAGGGCTGACTAAGCAGGCAAACATCGCCCCTGCCAAACACTGGTCCGCGTCCAGGCAATGGAGTTTTTCCATCCCCTCCTGGGGGAAAAGCTCCCCCTGCAAGGCAATGGAAATCACTTCCCGCAGATGTCTTCCCAAATCCTCAGCCTGGGGAAATTTCTCACCGAACTGGGCCTGCATCACGTCCACCGCCTGCAAGAACTGGTCCTCCAAGGGATGCTCCGGTTCTTGCAAAATACCGGCAATCACATAGGAAAGCACCGCGCCGGACAGGAAAGTTTCGGGGCTGCCGTGGGTCAGGGCGATCAGCTCTGCCGCCATAGACCCCACCTGCTCGGCAGGGATTCGCCTGGGCTGGTAAAAAAGGCCTGTGGCAACCGCCTCGGTCAATGCGCCGGGGGCGGCATTGCTGTTGCGGGGGTTGTCCATTGTGCCAAAAAATTCCAACCGCAGATGATCCAGCATACGGGCATCCCGGCACTGCCGGCGGCGGAACTGAGGCAGCTTTGCCAGCCAGCAAAGGCTGGACTCCGGATCCCGGTGGAACTGCTGGCTTCGTGTCCATTCCCGCAGCGCCTGCCTGCAATAGAGCATATAATCGTGCTTACTCCGGGACAGTCCCAGCAGCAAGCCGTTGCAAAGGTATGCGGCAAGCTGGGTGTACGAGGTAATCTGGGCATACTCCTGGGCCTGCAAATCAAAGCCAAGCAGACCGTTGGGGCCGTAATTCTCCTGAATCTGCTCCCAGGACTTGTCGTCAATGGTGTAGCCCATGGCGTCGCCCACGGCCATACCCAGCACGCAACCCCGGTAAGCGCAAAGCATCGCGTCCAAATTCCACACCTCCCGGCATCAATATACATTATTATATACATATTTTGTCAAAATTGCAACGGAATAAAATTTTTTACAAAATGAGAATAATTCCTATTGACAAATAGAAAACCATATGGTATACTCAACTCGTAAATAAGAAGCATTCTTATTCAGAAAGGAGAAAAGCGATGGCCACCTCTACCAAACAGTTCCGCAAGCGCAACGCGATTTTGGCCTACTTGCGGCAAACCCACGACCACCCTTCCGCTGAGATGGTATACGCCCAGCTGAAACCGGACTACCCGGATCTGTCGCTGGGTACTGTGTACCGGAATCTGGCAATGTTCAAAGCGCAGGGCGAGGTTATGAGCATTGGCTCTGTTAACGGCGTGGAACGGTTCGATGGCAACACCGCTCCCCACGTCCACTTCATTTGCACCGATTGCAGCAGCGTGGATGACCTCCCCCAAATCGCAGTGCCGGAGGCGCTGAACCAGGAGGTTATCTCCCAAACCGGCAACCGCATTGATCTGTGTCAGCTGACGTTTGTGGGACAATGCCGCCGGTGTACCGCAAAAAATATTAAAGGAGGAGAATCCGCATGAAAAAGTTCGTTTGCACCGTATGCGACTACGTCTTTGAAGGCGATGAGCTGCCCGAGGATTACGAATGCCCCCTGTGCGGCGTAGGTCCCGACCAGTTCGAAGAAATCGAAGAATAAGGAAACATTTTACCCGATTAAACCCTATATACTATAAATAACTTAAATTTTTGGAGGAAAATACTATGAAAAAGTTTGTATGCTCTGTTTGTGGTTACGTTCACACCGCCGAGGAATTGGCTGCTGATTTCACCTGCCCCGTATGTAAGGTTCCCGCTTCCAAGTTCGTGGAGCAGAAGGGCGAGCAAAAATTAGCTGCCGTTCACGAGTACGGCGTTTACGCCCAGACCGTGAAGAACAACCCCGACATCTCTGCCGAAGACAAGAAGGACATCTTCGACCAGCTGATGGCCAACTTCAACGGCGAGTGCAGCGAAGTGGGTATGTACCTGTGTATGGCTCGCATCGCCCATCGCGAGGGTTACCCCGAAGTGGGTCTGTACTGGGAAAAGGCGGCTTGGGAAGAGGCTGAGCACGCAGCCAAGTTCGCAGAGCTGCTGGGCGAGGACTTAGAGCCCAATATGAAGGCCACCACCAAGGACAATCTGGCCTGGCGTGTGGACTGCGAGTTTGGCGCAACCCAGGGTAAGTTCGACCTGGCCTCCTGCGCCAAGAAGAACGGCCTGGACGCCATCCACGACACCGTTCACGAGATGGCTCGCGACGAGGCCCGCCACGGCGTTGCCCTGAAGGGTCTGTTGGAGCGTTATTTCAAATAATAATAACCGACGATAAACAATCACCGCCGGTCCCCAAGCCGGGGATCGGCGGTATTTCTATAACCGAAAGGAGTTTTGTGTATGAAAATTCGTATCAATAAGGATATTGTAGAATTCACCCCCGAGCACGCAGCAGAGGCTGCCGAGCTGGAAGCGCTGTGGGTAAAAATGGGCAACTGCGTGGGTAATACAAAATCGCTGCAACCCATCGGTGTTTACGTTCCCTCTGAAAACAAAACCGCCCAGTTCCACATTGAAGGACTGAGCCGGCAGGAAATCGACGCCGTTCCGGAAATCCGCGCGCCCTATGACACCGATGTATACTGCGTTACCTGCAACAAGACCGTCCACGCCAAGGCAGGCGAAGTGATTCCCTTCTGCTGCGGCAGACTGATGGAGATTTTGGACTAAGATGGAAAACCAGCTGAAATCCGGTCTGTTACCGGTCAACCGGGCAGAGGAAGAATGTGATGTCTACTGCCCCATCTGCCACAAGGTGCTGCACGTAGAAGCCGGACAGGTGATTCCCCGGTGCTGCGGAAAGCCTATGGAAAAGATGTAAAAACGGGTTTTTTCTTGCATTTTCGGTAACCTATGTTACAATAAAACAAAAAAAGAAAGAGGTTATGGACAATGAAGAAATGGATTGCATTCTTGCTGCTGGCGTGCATTGCGTGCAGCCTGCTGGCAGGCTGCGGGGCAAAAATCACCGCGGAAGAGGCATATCAGATTGTGCTGAACGATTTGGGTGATTTGGCGGAACAAGCGGAAAATCCCCACATTCACACCGCTACTTACCAGAACAAGCCCTGCTTTAATATTTTCGTAACCGTAAATGGAATGTCTTTGAACTATGTCATTTCCGAAACCGGCAGCATCCTACATAAGGGTCCCGGCGAACACAGCCACTAAAAAACAATAACGGTCTGCTGCGAAATCACCCATTTCACAGCAGACCCTTTTATTTTACTCTTTATGGTAGATGTAGGGGCGGTCATTGACCGCCCGTTTATGTTATATTCCCAAAAAGTCGCCGCCGGTTTGCTGATTTTTATACCGGTAGAAAACATTCATATATTTTAAGGCATTGAACCGGCTGCCGCTCTTAATCTGATAAAGGGCATCCCGGTGATAAATATTCAGCTTGTTCTTACCCAGTACGGTAATCACGCTGATATCGTCGAAAAACAAAGCTTTATCCCCCGCCTGAATCCGGTTGCCGTAGAGCAAAAGGGCAGCGTCTTCTTCCAGCACCGTCTTGCGTTTGCAGGGCTCTACCAGGCTGATTGCGGCGCTATCCCGATACAGGGGCGTTTCTATATGGGCGGCGGTGTCCAGCTTGTTCACAAACTCCCGCTGGTACTGATACCACTGGGCAACATACGGAAAGGGAAACTCGCAATCCACGCCCTGTAAGCGCTGATTGGGCAGGTATCGCACCTGTCTGCCGCAGGATTTGCAATGAATCATATCCTTTTCCGAATGAAATTCCGCCAGGCCGCACCAGGGACACACATACATCGCCCGTTCTAAATATTCTGCCAGGCGTTTATGGTGGTATTCCTGTGTAGATTTGGTTTCGTCCACATACAACTCCTGTTTCAAAAGGTCAAACAGCGCTTCCTTGGACAGGTTTGCAAATTCCGCCGGCTCGATAATCCGGCTCACATAGGCGCGCATACGCCCCTTGCGGCACACATCGCTCCACCGGGGCTGAATGCCGTAGCCGCCCTCGATGCGGAACACCGCAATGGGCAGATTCAGCTTTTTGATAAGGCCTGCAATGGCGGGGTTCATATAACAGGGCAAGCCGCTGAATGTGCGGTTGCCCTCCGGCGCCAGGGCAATGGTGCCACCCTCCCTTGCCACCCGCAGGCAGGTCATAACCGCCTGCACATCGGTGGTCTGCTTTTTAATGGGAATGGGCGCAACCGCCCACCGCAGCAGCCGGGACAGAAAGCCCAGGGAGAATAAATCCTCCGACGCAAGGAAATACACATGCCGGGGAAACAGCGCCTTGCTGACAAAAAACTGGTCAAACGCAGTCTGATGGTTCATAACCACCAGGCACTGGCGCTTTCTCAGCTCCCGGCATTTTTCCACCCGCACCCGGTATTTCAGTTTCATCCAGGGAAACACAACCAGCGCCGCCAGGCAGATAATGATCCTGTGCCGGGGCAAAGTCCAGCGTTTGCTCTTGGTTTTGGTTGGCATAGGCAACCCTCCGTTTCAGAATGCAAACATTTTACCATTGCAAATAACTTCTTGTCAAGAAATCCTCGCTGCGGGGATTTTTTCTTGCTATTTACAGCCGAAGCGGCTATAATAGACACTGAGATTGTATGCAAATTTTTTGGAGGTGCTGCTATGGATCCCATTTATGTAACCGGTCATCGCAATCCGGATACCGACTCCATCGTTGCCGCTATGGCCTATGCCGCCCTGCGCAACGCCGTGGGCGACCGGGAGTATGAGGCTGCCTGCCTGGGCCACGTGTCTGACGAGACCCGGATCGTGCTGGATCTGTTCGGCTTTCAGCCCCCAAAACGGATCACCAATATGTACACCCAGGTCAAAGACCTGGACTTTGATACCCCGCCCTTTTTAAGCACCGCTGTTACGGTGGGTCGGGCGTGGACGCTGATCCAGCAGCAGAAGAACATCTCCGCTGTGCCGGTGATCAACGACGACGGCACTCTCTACGGTATGCTCTCCCGGGAGAATGTGGCAAGCTACAATATGGAGCTGATTTCCTCTGCTGTATTAGAGCCTGTGCCCCTGTTTAATGTATTGTCCGTGCTGGAAGGCAAGGTGGTCAACGATGCCGGCGACAACACCGACACCGTAGGGGGCGAATTGTCCATTGCCCTGCCCCAAAACCGGGAGAATCTGCTGTTCAACAACAAAAATTCCATCGTTCTGTGCGGCCACCAGCCGGATATGATTCGGAGAGCGCTGGAAATGAACGTCAACTGCCTGGTGCTGTGCCAGACGGAGCTCAGCGAAGAGCTGCGGGCGCTGCCCACCTCCACCTGCATTATCTCCACCCCCTATGACGCTTATCGCGCCGCCCGTCTGATTTTCCAATCCGCCCCCATCGGCAGAATCTGCCGGAAGGAGGATTTGGTGTGCTTTCATTTGGAGGACCGGCTGGACGAGGTGCGGGAGCAGGTGCTGAAATTCCGGGAACACTGCTACCCCATTCTGGACGAAAACGAAAAGGTTGTGGGCGTGCTGACCCGCTACCATCTGCTCCGCCCCCGGAGAAAACGGGTGGTGCTGGTGGACCACAACGAGGCCTCCCAGTCCGTACCCGGCTTGGAGGAAGCGGAAATCCTGGAAATCATCGACCACCACCGGCTGGCGGACATTCAAACCGCCAACCCCATCTATGTACGCAACGAGCCGGTAGGCTCTACCAACACCATCATCGCCAGTATGTTCCAGGACAAGGGACTGATGCCGTCGGAAAAGATGGCGGGTATGATGGCTGCGGCTATTATTTCCGACACGGTTATGTTCAAATCCCCCACCTGCACCGAGCGGGACATTCGCACCGCCGAGCGCATGGCGCGGATTGCCAACATTTCCTTGGAGGAGCTGGGCAGGGAGATTTTCTCTGCCTCCTTGGAGCACCGCACCGCCAGGGATCTGCTCTATGCCGACTACAAGGACTTCCACATTGCCGGCTACAATCTGGCGGTGGCGCAGGTTACCTGCGTGGACAGCCCCAAGATGCTGGAACGCAAGGAGGAATTCCTGGCGCTGATGCGGCAGTCTGCGGAAAAGGACCGGCTTTCGATGATGATTCTGATGCTCACCGATGTGCTGCGGGAGGGCAGTCAGCTGATTTATGTGGGCGACGACGAAATTATCCAGCAGGCCTTCGGCGTAACGCCCAAGGATAACACGCTGTTCCTGCCCGGGGTTATGAGCCGGAAAAAGCAGGTCATTCCTATGCTGTCAGCGCTGTGGGGCTAAAAAGAATGCAAAATGCAAAATGCAGAATGTAAAATTGAAATATAAGCAAAAGTGTGTTATAATTTTATTTTACGAAACAAAAGGGAGGTAAAGTATGGGATTTCAGAGCCTGTTGGGCAATGAGCGGCTGAAAGAAAACCTGCGCGTGGGCGTAGGGCAGGGTCGTATTTCCCATTTTTACCTGATTTCCGGACCTGCCGGCTCCGGCAAGCAGACCCTGGCGCAGCTTTTGTCCGCCGCCATTTTGTGCAAAGGTGCAGAAAAGCCCTGTCTGTCCTGCTCTGCCTGCCGGAAGGTGCTGAGCGCTGCCCACCCGGACTGCATTACCGTTACCGACCCGGAGCATAAAACGGTGGCGGTCAAAATCGTCAGAGATGCCCGGGCAGATATGTATATAATGCCCAACGAGGGCAGCCGGAAAATCTATATTTTCCCCCAGGAATTGGGTGTAGAAGGGCAAAACGCCCTGCTGAAAATACTGGAAGAGCCGCCGGAGTACGGGGTGTTTATGCTGCTGTCGGACAATCCGGAGAAGCTGCTGCCCACCGTCCGCTCCCGGTGTACGGAGCTGCGTCTGCTGCCGCTGAATGAGGCCGTTCTGAAAAAGGCGTTACAGCAGGAATTTCCGGATGCCGAGGTCGAAACCCTTGCCGCCGCAATCCAGCGCAGCGGCGGATACTTAGGGCAGGCAAAGCGCCTGCTGGAAGAGAATGCTGCCATCTCGCCCCAGACCGAGGGCTTTGTCCGGAGCTTTGCCGGCAGAAATGCCTTGGAGCTGGTGCAGGTGCTGGTGCCTATGGAAAAATGGAAGAGAGATCAGGCCATTGCCGAATGGCAAGGCTGGGTGCAGCTTTTGGAAAGCGCCCTTGCCTTCCACGCCGGTCAGAAGGCGGCATCGCCTCTGGCAAGGCAGCTCAGCGAAAGCCGCAGTTCCTTTGAACTGATGCAGGCCATCGGCATCTTACAAAAAGTCATCGAATATGCCCAGGGCAATGTGTCGGTGGCCGCTATCTGCGGACACCTGCAATGGACCCTGCGATAAATAAAGGAGTACACAATGGAAGACCAAATCACAACCCCCGCCCAGCTTCCCGAAGCGTTTGAGGTGGTGGACATTCAGTTCCGCCCCGGGCAGAAGGTTTACTTTTTCGATCCGGCAGGCCACAGCCTGAAAGCCGGCGACAGCGTGATTATCGACACCGCCCGGGGTCCGGAATTCGGCATCTGCGCCGGCGGCAACCACACCGTTGCGGCAAAGGATGTGGTAGCCCCTCTGCGGCCCATAATCCGGCTGGCAACCGAGCAGGACAAGAAAATTGCCGCGGAAAACCACCTCAAAGAAAAGAAAGCTTTCGACACCTGCCTGCAAAAAATTCAGGAGCAAGGCCTGGATATGCAGCTGGTATCGGCAGAATACGCCTTTGACGGCAGCCGGATTCTGTTCTTCTTCACCGCCGACGAGCGGGTGGATTTCCGGGAGCTGGTCAAGAGCTTAGCTTCTACCTTCCATACCCGCATTGAGCTTCGGCAAATCGGTGTCCGGGACAAGGCCAAAATGGTTGGCGGCTTAGGCATCTGCGGCAGACCCTTCTGCTGCGCCAGCTTCCTGGACGATTTCCAGCCGGTGTCCATCAAAATGGCGAAGACTCAGAATTTAAGTCTGAACCCCACCAAAATCTCCGGTACCTGCGGACGGCTGATGTGCTGTCTGAAATACGAGCAGGACGCCTATGAGGATTTGCTCCGCACCGCCCCCAAGGCAGAGTCCTTTGTGGACACCCCCGAGGGCCGCGGCACGGTGATCGAGGTGGATTTGCTCCGCCAGCGGGTGAAGGTAAAGATGGAGGACCACCCGGAGATCATCAGCAGCTTTGCCAACTCGGAAATTGCCATTTTGCGCAACGGTAAGGCAAAAAAGACCGACGCGCCCATCCCCGACGACCTAGCGCCCATTTCCGGCAACGCAAAACGCACCAAGCAGGAAACGCAGGAGGACAGTCCTGTGTTCCTGGAATCCATTCGTCTGCGCTATTCCAATGAAACCATTGCCGAGGAAGTGGCGCAGGAGCAGGAAGCTGAGCAGCCCGAACAGGCAGAACCACCCCACCGCAACGGCAATCGCCGCCGTCGGGGTAACCGGCCCAAGGGCAATCCTGCAAACAGCAAGCCCCAGGAACCCAAGCCGGAGCAGGCGGCGCAGGCCAAAAAGCCCAACAACCATCACCGCCGCCGTCGGGGCAACCGACCCAATGGTGAAAAGAAGGCTGAAAACTAAAAAATAAGGCCCCCTTGTACAAAGGGGGCTGTCAGCCGAACAGGCTGACTGGGGGATTGTCAATCCCTCCGTCTTGCCTTCGGCAAGCCACCTCCCTTTACACAAGGGAGGCTTTTACTTTTTAATCAAATCCTTAATGACTTCTCCGGCGATAACCATACCCGCCGCCGCAGGCACAAAGCACACCGAGCCGGGCAGGGCATTGCGTCCCTCCGGCAGCTCCGCCCACGCCGGGTCATCCGGCGGTAGAACGCTCTTAATGGGATCTTCCGTGGAATAGACCACTTTCAGCTGGTCAATGCCCCGCTTTTTGCACTCTTTACGAATAATCCGCGCCAGAGGACACACCGCGGTTTCGGAAATATCCGCCACCCGGAAGGGGGTGGGGTCCAGCTTATTGCCGGTGCCCATACAGCTGATGATGGGCGTGGCAGCATCCTTTGCCGCCTGAATCAGCATCATTTTTCCCGTAACGGTATCGATGGCGTCCACCACATAATCATACGCCGTAAAATCAAAAGCGCTGGCCGTTTCCGGCAGGTAGAACACCTTGCGGGCGGTTACCTGAATCTCCGGATTGATGGCAGCAACCCGCGCCGCGGCAGCGGCCGCCTTGTCCATACCGACAGTATCCCGGGTTGCCAAAATCTGCCGGTTGATATTGGTAACGCTGACGGTATCGTGGTCAATAAGTTCCAGTGCGCCCACGCCACTGCGTGCCAGCGCCTCCACCACATAGCCGCCTACGCCGCCCAGACCGAACACCGCCACACGGCTCCGCCACAGCGTTTCCATTGCCTCTTCACCCAGCAAAAAACGGGTGCGGGTATAGGGATTCATCGCCATCCCTCCTTTTGTTTTATAGTACCACGATTCCCAAAAAGTGTCAAATAGGGGTTGCAAGTTGCCGCCATTTGGGGTATTGTATGAGTATCTTTTTCAAAAGGTTGTGTGTTTGTGGGTAAAAAATACAAGGAACTGTGGAGGGTGTTTACCACCTTTCTGAAAATCGGCGCCTTTACCTTCGGCGGCGGCTATGCCATGATCCCGCTGATTCAAAAAGAGGCTGTGGAGGATCACGGCTGGGTTACCGACGATGACATTCTGGAAATCATCGCCATTGCCGAGTCCACCCCCGGCCCTATCGCTATCAATTCCGCCACCTTCGTTGGCTACCGCACCTGCGGGGTGCTGGGGTCTGTGTGCGCCACCTTGGGCGTGGTGCTGCCAAGCTTTGCCATTATTTTCGCCCTGTCCTTTGTGCTGCGGCAATTCCAGGAGCTGAAAGCCGTGCAGTATGCCTTCCAGGGGATTCGCGCCGGTGTGCTGGCGCTGCTGTGCAAGGCGCTGTGGGGTATGTACAAGAAAAATCAAAAGAACTGGGCATCTTACCTGATTATGGCAGCCTCGTTCTTGCTCACAGCTGTGCTGGATGTGAGCGTCCTGCCGGTGCTGGTGGGCTGCGCCATCTTCGGTCTGATCACCGCAAAGCATATGGAAGGCAAGGTGGAAAAATGATTTATTTGGAGCTGTTTTTCACCTTTTTGATGATTGGCGCATTCACCTTTGGCGGCGGCTACGCCATGCTGCCGCTGATTCAGGAGCAGGTGCTCCTGCGCTGGGGCGATACCATTTCCCAGGAGGCCATTGTGGACTTTATCGCCGTCAGCGAATCCACCCCCGGTCCCTTTGCGGTGAATATGGCCACCTATATCGGCTCCGAGCTGGGCGGTTTGCTGGGCTCTGCCTGCGCCACCCTGGGCGTGGTGCTTCCCAGCTTTATCATCATTTTGATTGTGGCAAAGTGCTACGATGCGTTCCGCAATTCCAAGGCGGTGAAGGGCTGTATGACAGGCCTCAAACCGGCAGTGGTAGGACTCATCGGCGGCGCCATTGTATCGGTAGCCGCAGGGGTATTCTTCCCGGCAGGACTGACTTTATCCGTGCTGAAAACCCCGGCCTTTTACCTGTCAGCGGGGATTTTCGGCAGTATGCTGGTACTGGCGCTGAAAAAGGCACATCCCATCATAATCATTCTGCTCTCTGCCGCTGCCGGAATCGGCATCGGCTACCTGGGCCTTTGGTAAAAAAGAAAGCCGCTGTGGTAACCACAGCGGCTCCTTTCGCAAAAGGGATAAAAAAGAAGAGAGGTAGAAAAGAGGTGGAAGGCGCTTACGGCTTCACGCCTTTCCTGTTTATACAATACCGGCCGCTTTTGAACTCCCAATGACGAAAATAAAAACATTTTGTAAATCGATTATAAACAAAAACAGCGCCGGGAAATCCCGACGCTGTTTCGTTTTTGCAAATTAACC
>JAZRBN010000065.1:0-10149 GCA_045635105.1 Faecousia sp.
GTCTATGGTTTGGTTGGTATGATGGTGCTGGTACCCGGCATTCGGGAGGTTTTTAACCTGCCGGACGGAGCCAGTCTGCTGGCGGCGATGCTCGTGCTGGCAGTTATGATCCTGCCCTCTGTCATTAAAGTCTCCATCACCGCGTTGGATGCGGTGCCCAAGGCATATGAGGATGCGTCCTTTGCGCTGGGCGCAACTGCGGAGGAAACCTGGTTTCGGGTCAGTGTCCCTGCGGCCAAAAGCGGCATCACCACTGCTGTGGTGCTGGGCGTAGGCCGTGCCATCGGTGAAGCAATGGCGGTGATGATGGTGTCCGGCAATGTGGCAAATATGCCGTCTCTTTTCGAAAGTGTCCGTTTTCTGACTACTGCCGTTTCCAGCGGTATGGGCTATGCTGACGGGCTTTACCGGGAAGCGCTGTTCTCGATTGCGCTGGTACTGTTCCTGTTTATTATGCTAATCAACGCAACGCTGAACTTCTTCTTGAAGGGAGAAAAGAAATGAGAAAACGAATAATTTATCGTTGGGCTGCGCGGATATTGATGTGGCTGGCAGCGGGTATCACTGCCGCGCTGACCTTGTTCCTGCTTGGTTATGTGCTGATCAAGGGACTGCCCCATATCTCTTGGGAGTTGCTTTCCACCAAACCCAGCTACCTTCGGGGAACGGTAGGCATCCTGCCGGATATTTTGAACACCCTCTATATGATCCTGACCACATTGGCGTTTGTGCTTCCGCTGGGTGTGGGGGCTGCAATTTATCTGACCGAATATGCCGCCAATAAACGGCTGGTTGGCATAATCGAATACGCAGCAGAGACCCTTTCCGGTATCCCGTCCATTATTTACGGCTTGTTTGGCTCTCTGTTTTTCTGTCAGTTTATGGATTTGGATAAGAGCCTATTGGCAGGCGCTTTGACACTGGTAATTATGAACCTGCCTACCGTTATGCGTACCACCCAGGAAAGCCTGAAAACCGTCCCCCAAGCCTATCGGGAGGGAGCGTTTGGACTTGGCGCAGGCAAGTGGCGGGTGATCCGCACGGTGGTGCTTCCCAACTGTGTAGAGGGTGTGATCACCGGATGCATTCTGTCTGTTGGCAGGATTGTGGGAGAATCCGCGGCGCTTTTGTTCACTGCCGGCTTTGCCCATTCGCTGAGCGGCTTTTTTGAAGCTCTGGGCGCTTCCGGTGCCACATTGACGGTGGCGCTCTATGTCTATGCCACCGAAGAAGGTAACTTTGAAGTTGCCTTCGCCATTGCCGCCATTTTGATGATTCTGACCTTGCTGATCAATTTGAGCGCAACACTGATCGGCAAATATTTTGAGAGGAAAAGCAAAGTATGAGTATTCTTTCTGCAAAAAATTTGTGCCTGTGGTACGGAGATTTTCAGGCGCTGAAAAATATCAATATCCAGCTCCCGGAGCATTCTATCACCGCCCTGATCGGCCCCTCCGGCTGCGGCAAGTCTACATTTCTAAAAACCCTAAACCGGATGCAAGACCTGGTACCCGGTGTGAAAATCACCGGGGAGGTGATGTACAACGGGCAGAATATCTTCGATGCCGAAGTCAACAATCTTCGCAAGGAAGTAGGTATGGTATTTCAGAAACCCAATCCGTTTCCTATGAGTGTTTATGATAACATCGCCTACGGCCCCCGCACCCACGGTATCACCAACAGGGCGCAGCTGGATGACATTGTGGAAAATGCCCTCCGGGGCGCTGCTGTATGGGATGAGGTTAAGGATCGGCTGAAAAAGAACGCCCTGGGTCTGTCCGGCGGTCAGCAGCAGCGGCTGTGCATTGCCCGCGCGCTGGCAGTAGAGCCCAAAGTGCTGCTGATGGATGAGCCTACTTCTGCTCTGGATCCGATTTCTACCTCCCGCATTGAGGATTTGGTTATGCAGCTGAAAAAGGACTATACCATAGTCATCGTTACCCACAATATGCAGCAGGCTGTCCGCATCTCCGATCAGACTGCATTTTTCCTGCTGGGCGAACTTGTGGAGTATGGCAGCACAGAGGCTCTGTTCTCCCAGCCCAAGGACAAGCGTACGGAAGATTATATTACAGGAAGGTTTGGATAATATGAGAGACTATTTCCAGGAACAGCTGAATGAGCTGAAAAGAGAGCTGACCGTTATGGGCGCTGCCTGCGAGGAGATCATTGCGCTGGCTGCTCACGCTCTGACGGATTGGGATGAAGAATTGGTGCGCAATGTCAGTATCATTGGCGCGCAGATTGACGAAAGTGAGCGCACCATTGAAACCATTTGCTTGAAGCTTCTGCTGCGGCAGCAGCCGGTTGCGCGGGATTTGCGGCAGATCAGCGCGGCTATGAAGATGATTACAGATATGGAGCGTATCGGCGACCAGGCTGAGGATATTGTGGAGATTATTCCCTTTATGAATGCCCATCCCGACGAAAAGTTCCCGCAAATCCGTGAGATGGCAAAGGCTGCGCAAGCGATGGTTACGGAGGCGGTGGACGCCTTTGTAAAGCAGGATTTGGAGCTGGCAAGAAAGGTAATGGCCCACGACGATGTGGTGGATGATCATTTTTCCCGTGTTAAAAGCGGCATCATCCGTATGATCGCTGGGGAACCGTCCCAGGGAGAGTATGCTCTGGACCTGTTAATGATCGCGAAGTATTTTGAGCGTATCGGCGACCACTGTACCAATATTGCTGAGTGGGTGGAGTTCTCTGTTACCGGCATCCACAAGGATTGTCAGTAAGTAAAATGTATGTAAAGTTCGCAGAAAATCTTGAATTGTCATAGAAAAAGCGCTATCATTGTAGAAAAACAAGGAGGTGTGGCTATGATCTGGTGTGTTGAGGACGATTCCAGCATCCGGGACATTGAGGTGTATGCCTTGACTTCTACCGGGTTTGAAGCCAAGGGCTTTGAAGACGGCGACAGTTTTTGGAATGCGCTGCAATTTGAGAAGCCGGAATTAGTGGTTTTGGATGTGATGCTTCCCGGCAAAGACGGCGTTACTTTGCTGAAAATGATGAAAAGAAGTGAAGAATTTCGGGAGATTCCAGTTATTATGGCAACCGCCAAGGGCAGTGAGTATGATAAGATTCAGAGTCTGGATTTAGGCGCAGACGATTATCTGGTAAAGCCTTTCGGCATTATGGAGATGGTCAGCCGGGTGAAAGCGGTATTGCGCCGATGCAGACCGGCAAGGCAGGAAAACCTCCTGAAAGTGGAGGGTTTGGTGCTGAATCCTGACGAGCATACGGTTACCGTCGACGGCGAGCGGGTAATTCTGACCTATAAGGAATACGAATTGTTGCAGCTTTTTCTGTCCCAGCCGGGTATCGCCTTTACCCGGGAACAGCTGCTTTCCAGTATCTGGAAATCCGAGTTTTTGGGTGAGACCCGGACGGTGGATATGCACATCCGCACCCTGCGACAGAAGCTGGGAGTATATGGGCATATCATTGAAACCGTCCGCAATGTAGGTTACCGCTTGGAGGCGAGGCATGGCAAGTAAGATCTTTCGTTGGACGGTGTTGGTTGCCGTTGTTGTTCTGCTTTGCTCTTTGGGTGTTGTTATGGGTGTGCTTTACAACCATTTTTCTGAGGTGCAGGTGGAGCAGCTCAAAGATGAATTGAGCTTAGCCATTACCGGAACAGAACAGTTTAGCAGCGGTTTTTTGGAAAATGTGGAGGCTGATCGCTTCCGTGTAACCTGGATCGATGCTGACGGTACGGTCCTTTTTGATACCCAGGTAGATGAGATAACAATGGAGAATCATGCAGACCGTGAGGAGATTCGTGAGGCGCTGGAAGGTGGTTCCGGCAGCGCGGTGCGTACTTCTTCCACACTAACCGAGCTGACCTATTATGAAGCGAAAAAGTTGCAGGACGGCACCGTACTGCGTATTTCCACGAATCAGGCTTCTGCATGGGCGCTGATGATAGATCTGCTGTGGCCGATTATTCTCATTGTCCTGCTGGCGATTGGACTGTCCTTAATTCTTGCCCGTAGAATGGCGAAGAATATTGTGGAACCAATGAACAAGTTGGATTTGGAGCACCCGCTGTCCAACGATACTTACGAGGAGCTGTCTCCCTTGCTTCGCCGCATCAACCAGCAACATTTGCAGATCGATGCGCAAATGCGAAAGCTGCAACGAAAAACCGATGAATTTGTTCAGATAACCTCTCATATGCAGGAGGGGCTGGTGGTTTTGGATAAGGAGACCAATATTCAATCCATTAACTCTGCGGCAGCACGGATATTTGGTACAGACGAAAGCTGCATAGGCGGCAGCTTCTTTCAGATCAACCGCAGCAATGCTCTGCGGAAGGCATTAAACGATGCCTTGGATTTTGGACACGGAAGCGTTGTGCAGGAGCTGGACGGAATAGCCTATCGCTTTGATATGAGCAGCATCCAGTCTGAGGGGAATCTGCTGGGTGCGGTTATTTTGGCGGTGGATGTTACGGAAAGCAGCAATGCCGAGCAGATGCGCCGGGAGTTTTCTGCCAATGTTTCTCACGAGCTGAAAACGCCCTTGCAGGGCATTATCGGCAGCGCCGAGCTGATGGAAAACGGACTGGTAAAGCCGGAGGACGCACCTCGGTTTATGCGTCATATCCGCAAGGAAGCTGCCCGATTGGTGAATTTAATCGAAGATATTATTCGCCTTTCTCAGCTGGATGAGGGCGCAGCGCTGCCCACCGAGCCGGTGGATATGCTGCAACTGTCCCGGGAGGTAAAGACGATTTTGGAGTCCAGCGCTGGGGAGAAGCAGATTTCTGTTGCTGTTTCCGGTGAGGGCTTTGTGGTGGAGGGTGTCCGCCGAATGCTCCAGGAGATGGTGTATAATCTTTGCGACAATGCCATTAAATATAATCGCATTGGCGGCAGTGTAACGGTTTGCGTGGAAAATAACCGGTTAACCGTCAGCGATACCGGTATCGGCATTCCCCCAGAACACAAAGACCGGATCTTTGAACGGTTCTACCGGGTGGATAAAAGCCATTCGAAGCAATCCGGCGGTACCGGCTTGGGTCTATCTATCGTCAAACACGCAGCAGCCTATCATAAGGCAGAAATCGCCTTGGAAAGCACTCCTGGAAAGGGAACTATGATTACAATTCAATTTTGAGTCTGATCGCATCCTATCAGGGTGCGGTCTTTCACTTTACATAGATTTTACTTAAGTTTTGCAAACCCTCTATGGTTTTTACAAATGGCAAAATTTATAATGTAGACTGTCGAAATAAGAAAAGTTTCCGTAAAGGAGAAAAATATGACAGCCTATATTTTCAAAATTATCACCCTTTTGGGTGGCTTGGCCCTGTTCCTGTTCGGTATGGATATTATGGGCAAGGCGCTGGAACGGCAGGCTGGCGGCAAATTGCAGACAGTTCTGGCAAAGATGAGCAGTAATGTGTTCAAGGGCTTTCTGCTGGGCTTGGGTGTAACCGCTGTGATCCAGTCCTCGTCCGCAACCACGGTTATGGTGGTCGGCTTTGTAAACTCCGGCATTATGACCTTAAAGCAGGCAGTTGGCGTTATTATGGGCAGCAACATTGGCACCACTGTTACCGCATGGATTCTTTCTTTAAGCGGTCTGGAAGGCGACAGCTTCATCATCAAGCTGTTCAAACCTTCTACGCTAGCACCGCTGATCGGCATCATCGGTGTGATTCTGTATATGGGCAAGAACGAGAAACGCAAGGGCATCGGTACCATTATGCTGGGCTTTATGGCCCTGATGACTGGTATGGACATCATGGGAGATTCCATGGAGTTCCTGGAAAGTGAGCCCTGGTTTGCCCAGCTTATGATCTCCTTCTCCAATCCGATTGTTGGTATCCTGTTTGGTGCCGGACTGACCGCCATCATCCAGTCCTCTTCTGCGTCTGTCGGTATTCTGCAAGGTCTGTGCAGCACCGGTGTTGTTACCTATGGTGCAACCATTCCGATCATCCTTGGTCAGAACATTGGTACTTGTATCACCGCTATTATGGGTGCTATCGGTGCAAACCGCAATGCCCGCAGAACCGCCATGGTTCATCTGCTGTTCAATGTGGTTGGTGTAACAATCTTCGTCATTGTGTTCTATGGCTTGGGTCTGTTCATCGATTGGACATTCTTGGATAGCACCGCAGCAGCATGGGATATCGCAGTAATCCATACCTGCTTCAATGTGGCAGCAACCTGTGTGTTGATGCCTTTGAATGGTCTGCTGGTAAAACTGGCATATTTGTTCATCCCCAAGGAGCAGGCACCTCAGAAGACCGAGCTGCTGGATACCCGTTTGCTGGCAACGCCCGCGGTAGCTGTGCAGCGCGCGCATAAGATTGCAGGTGAAATGGCAGCAGATGCTGCCAAAGCATTGCATCTGGCCATAGGTTTGACCAAGAAGTTTGAAACAGGTATTATGGAGCAGGTAGTGGAATTGGAAGATAAGACCGACCGCTATGAGGACGCGTTGAACACCTACTTGGTGAAGCTCTCCGGTATGAATTTGTCTGTCCACGATAACCGCATTTTGAATACATTGCTCTACACCGTGTCCGATATTGAGCGTATGGCCGACCACGCTATGGCAGTTGCCAAGGCTGCGCTGGAAATTGAGGAAAAGAAGATTGAATTTTCCAAGCAGGCCAAGGGGGAGCTGGCTGTTCTTGAACAGGCTGTGCTGGATATTGTAGACCGCACCGTTGCCGCCTACGGCAGCTTTGACCGGGAACAGGCGGTTAAAATTGAACCCCAGGAACAGGTTGTTGACGCGTTGGTCCGTGAGGTGAAGTCCCGCCATGTGCGTCGCCTGAGAGATGGCCTTTGTACCGTGGAATACGGCTTCGTGCTGGAAGATCTGCTCACTGCCTGCGAGCGCACAGCAGACCATTGTTCCAATGTGGCGGTGGAAATGCTGCAAGTTACAGAAGGAAAGCTGGAAGCGCACGAGTACTTGAATGCCTTGAAGGCTGGCGAACTGCGGGAGTCTGCGGCTTTTGCAGAGCAGTTTGCCCGGTATAAGGCCCAGTATGCCTTTCCGGAGGAATGATACCGGTATTTTGCTTTATGCCGTTGTGGCGGTATGGTTTTTTAAAAGCTACTTTGTATCATTTGAAGTGAGTATCAACATAAGAAGGAAGTATAAAAGCACTTGCAGCGGCAAGTGCTTTTCCTTTTGATATGCAGGCTGCGAAGTGATTTCTCCGGGGCGCAAAAAGGAAAACTATGTACAGGCACAGCAGTAACAGGCGGCACATATAATAGGATGATGCCGTTTTAGGAAAAGAGAGGGCAGCATAGCCATTATCTGCCTACTAATGTGTCAGATTGTGTCGGGAACACATAAGATGTAGTGCAAACTGAATATAAGGAGGGATTCTATTGAACAGATACAATGGCTTCGATGACAGGAACTGTGGCAACCAATTTGATGACAATTCCTGCAAACGCTACCATCCCAAAGACTATGGTTGCACAGAAAAGGAGTATAGTTTTTGCTGCACCAATTGCCCACCGGGTCCTGCCGGTCCGCAGGGGCCGGTTGGCCCGCGAGGCCCGGTTGGACCACAAGGTGTTCCCGGAGTCAGAGGGCCTGTGGGTCCGCAAGGTCCCGAAGGTGTCGCCGGTCCTGTGGGTCCTCAGGGCCCCGTAGGTGAAGCCGGTGCTGTTGGCCCCCAGGGACCTGCGGGAATCGCAGGTCCTGCCGGTCCGCAAGGTCCCGCCGGTGTTGCCGGTCCGGTTGGTCCCCAGGGCCCCACTGGTGAAGCCGGTCCGGTTGGTCCGCAAGGACCTGCCGGCATTGCAGGTCCCGCCGGTCCGCGAGGTCCTGCCGGTGTTGCCGGCCCTGTGGGTCCTCAGGGCCCAGTAGGTGAAGCCGGTCCGGTTGGTCCCCAGGGTCCTGCCGGTGAAACAGGTTCCATTGGCCCCCAAGGTCCTGTTGGCGCTACCGGTCCTGTCGGTCCTCAGGGACCTGTTGGTGAAACCGGTCCTGCCGGTCCTCAGGGACCTGTTGGCGAAACCGGCCCTGCCGGTCCTCAGGGACCTGTTGGCGAAACCGGCCCTGCCGGCCCTCAGGGACCTGTTGGCGCTACCGGTCCTGTTGGTCCTCAGGGACCTGTTGGCGAAACCGGCCCAGTCGGCCCCCAGGGACCTGTTGGCGAAACCGGCCCTGCCGGTCCTCAGGGACCTGTCGGTGAAACCGGCCCCGCCGGTCCTCAGGGACCTGTTGGCGAAACCGGCCCAGTCGGCCCCCAGGGTCCTGTCGGTGAAACCGGCCCAGTCGGCCCCAAGGTCCTGCCGGCGGCGTTTTGAACTATGCAGATTTCTACGCGTTAATGCCCCCCGATAACGCTGCCACTGTTGCTCCCGGCACGGATGTCAGCTTCCCGCAGGATGGTCCTAACAGTGGGTCCGGCATTGCCAGATCCGGTCCTGATTCGTTTAATTTGGCAGAGATCGGCACCTATCAGGTGTTGTTCCAGGTAAGTGTAACCGAAGCAGGACAACTGATTCTGACCCTGAACGGTGAAGATTTGGCCTATACAGTAGTTGGCCGCGCAACAGGCACTTCCCAAATTGTGGGAATGGCGATTGTAGAAACAACCGTTATGAACTCTGTGCTGACAGTGCGCAATCCTGAGGGAACTGCTGCGGCGCTGACAATTACACCCCTTGCAGGTGGTACCCGATCGGTATCTGCACATCTGGTAATCACCCAAATTCAATAACCACTTGATGACCGCAGCACCGTTCCAAGCCGGAATGGTGCTGCCTTTTGACATAAAAAGTGAAGCAGCCGGAATCAACAGATTTCGGCTGCTTTTTGGCACCCCCGGCGCGACTCGAACGCACTACATTCCGCTTAGGAGAAACAATTATCCCGTTTTTCTAATATCAAGCGTTACAAATGGTGCGGGATAGTCCTAAAACTGGGGTAAATTCCAAACTTTTAAATCCAGGTCGTGTTAGCAGATATTAGCCAGTACGTATAGTCCAAAACAGTCCTGTTAGCAAATTGTTAGCAAAACTTATAAAACCTCGACCGTCGCCATCTGCAATTAGCGACCCCATAAGCAGCTCTTGTTTAACACAAGGGCTGCTATTTTTATATCACGAGAAAGGAGAAAATGCAATGAAATGTTTACGGAAGTTCAAGTGGGTCAAATTGCCCCGAAAAGAGATGCCTGAACTGAAAGGACGACTGGGCTATTGGTTGAAGCTTACCGAGCGTGCTGCCTTCCGCAAGGGAATCGGTACCTATTGCGGCCACAAGAACCCTGTAGAGCCTGGAATGTGGGCCGGTGGCATTGTGGGTGTAAAAGCAATTCTTGGTGTCAGAAGCCGCACAAAGGCTTTTGAGATACTAGACCATTTACAGACACTGGGATACCTGACCTACACTCTCGATCCCGAGACCAAACTGCTCACTTACCGAATCACTGATTGGGTGATGGAATGTATCGGTGAGGAATGCATAGATGGTGCTGTATATGCCACGCCCGGATACGGGTTTCTTTGCATGCCCAGAGATATCACCGAGCGTCTTGCTGAGCAAGGCTATAAGTTTGATGAGGCAGATGCTTGGCTGGATCTGTGGTGCCACACTGTGTTCCGTGATTATGGCAATGCATTTTCTTTCCTTTCACCCGTGATCCAGTATGGCAAATATGGCTCTATGCTGACTCTGGAGACCTTGGGTAAGCGCTGGGGCTGGGAGAAGACCAAGGTGTGGCGATTCTTCAGAAACCATGCAACTTCCTTTGAACTCTACCGTTTGCCCAATTCCTACGGCTGCGTGATTTTTAGTCGGTTTTATCCTGTTTGCGACGAGGTCCAAATGCCGGAGAAGGAAGCCGTTATGAGTATATTCCGCAAAATACTCATAAGCGCCCAAAATACGCATACCGAAGGAACGGTCAATGAAAGAGGCAATCGCTATACAGCCTGGAAGAGTCGCCGCGTGATTACTGCTCTGGAGGAGAGCTCGCAAAACCAGTATGGGGAAACTGCGCCTTCTCAGAATGAGTCTGGAATTAGCGTTGCACTTTCTGCCCTATATAACGCGCGCGTAATTTTCTCTTGTAGGAACTGTAAGCATAGTAGGAACTGTATTAATGCCTGCCGGGGTAATTATAAGGGACGACCTAAACCGAAGATAGAG
>JAZRBN010000066.1:0-7229 GCA_045635105.1 Faecousia sp.
ACGAAGCAAAAAAAGGCTTTATTATAAGCAAAGACGGTAAATTGGAAAAGTATGTTGGCACAGAAGAAAATGTAATTATCCCGAAGTGTGTAACCTCAATTAATGATTACGCCTTTTGCCATAATTCATCCATAAAAACAGTGCTTATTGATGGCAACGTTTTATCTCTTGGTCATCATGTTTTTGCATATTGCAATCGTTTAGAAAGAGTGGTTTTTGAAAACGGAGTAAAAACAGTCAGCACATGGCTATGTGGTGGCTGTCCTGCATTAAAAGAGGTTATTTTCTCAAATACGATTGAATATATAGGAAACAACGCCATTTCTGGAAACCATCAACTATACGAGGTTTCCTTCCCTGCCTCTATGACCAACATGAGCCAAGTGATGAACTGTAATAAGTTGGAACGAATTAAATTTTCTAAAAACACAAAGGAATTAAGTTGTAATTCAGTATTGTACTGCGAGAATTTAAAAACTATTGAGATTGCAAAAGACACCGTAATATCTCGTGATGCAATACGTGGTTGTGGGGAATTAAAAATACAAATTTTTGACTAATCTCCCTCTTTTGCTGATAGCACCACAGGCTGCCATTAAGGGCTAAGATTTAACCCAATAACGATTCCCCGCCGAGAAATCGGCGGGATTTTTGTATGCAGTTCGATAGAATTCGTAGGGGCGATTATCAATCGCCCGGGGGCGGACACTGTTCGCCCCTACATTTTTATTGACAAGGTCTTTCCTATTGGGCAAATCCTGTGGTATAATGCAATTAGCGCAGGCTTGCGCCACAATTGGTACGTGGTTATGAAGGAGGTGATTTTGTGTCCATTCGGCTCGCGACGGTACAGGATGTGCCGCGAATTTTGGAGATTTACGGACCTTATGTAGAAAAAACCGCCATCAGCTTTGAATATGCTGTTCCCACTTATGAATCGTTCACCCAACGGTTTTTGGGCATTACTGCGGAGTTTCCCTGGCTGGTTTGGGAAGAGATGGGTAACATTTTGGGCTATGCCTACGGCAGCCGGCCCTTTGAGCGGGCAGCATACCAGTGGTGCGCGGAGGCATCTATCTATCTTTGCCCCGAAGCCTGCGGCAAAGGAATCGGCAAAAAACTCTACGCAGAATTGGAGCGGCTGTTGAGTTTGCAGGGTTACCGGAAGGTTTACGCCATCATCACCACCGCCAATGAAGCGTCCGTTGCCTTTCACCGGGCGGCAGGCTATCGCCACACCGCGACTATGCCGGATTGCGGCTTCAAATTCGGCAAGTGGTACGGTACGGTTTGGATGGAAAAGGACTTGAATGCCTGGGATACCCCACCCGGGGAGCCGATCCCCATACACCAGGCATGGGAGCTGTAAATTCCCGCTTTTGCTTGTTGCCCCACAGGCTGTGATTAAGGGAGAACTGCTTAACCGAATAAATCCCCGCCGAACACTCGGCGGGGATTGTTTTTGTATAGACGCAGGAGAGTGGGAGACCAGTGATTCTACCGCGGGGAGAGGACTTTTGGGAAGGGTAGATAAACATTTTTACAGGGCTGTGGTATAATCCTAGCAAAATGAAAGGACGGATGTTATGAGAAAAATAAAAATTGTGGCAGATTCCTCTGCCAATTTGCAAAAACTGGATCATGCGGATTTTGCGTCAGCGCCGTTAAAGATCATAACCGCAGACCGGGAGTTTGTGGATGATAACCGCCTGAATGTGGACGAGATGGTGGGTTTCTTCGATACCTACAAAGGCAGATCGCAAACCTCCTGCCCCAGTCCGGGAGATTGGCTGGAAGCCTTTGGAGATGCAGACGATGTGTTCTGCGTTACGATCACAAGCGGACTGTCCGGCAGTTATAATGCTGCTTGTGTGGCAAAGACAATGTATGAGGCGGAAAGCAGCCATAGACGGGTATTTGTTATTGACTCGCTGTCTGCCGGTCCGGAGCTGGTGCTGATCATTGAAAAATTGCAGGAGTGGATAGAAGCAGGCTGTGCCTATGAGGAAATCTGCCAGCAGATTGGGAAGTATACGCAGAACACGGGTCTGTTTTTTGCGCTGGCATCCTTGCAGAATTTTGCCGCTAACGGAAGAGTGCCTGTGGCGGTGGCGAAGATAACGGGCATTCTTGGGATCCGGGTGGTTGGTAAGGCCAGCGACCGGGGAACGCTGCAACCTATGGACAAGTGCCGGGGTGAGGCAAAAGCCTTGGGAAAGCTGGTGGATCATCTGACGGCTGCCGGGTTTCAGCAGGGCAAGGTGCGGATCGCTCATTGCGCAAATGCGCCGGCAGCAGAGAAGCTGATAGAAATGATACAGGCAAAGTTCCCCAAGGCAGATGTAAAACAATCCAAGTGTATGGGCCTGTGCAGCTACTATGCAGAAAAAGGCGGCCTGCTTGTGGGTTATGAGAAGTTGTAATGCTCTGCACTTGGCAATCTGCCCTTGTGGTTTTTTGTCGAATATGGTATAATGGTGGGGAAGAGAAAGAGAGGACAACCTATGCTTGAATTTTTGAAGTATTTTTTCGGAAAAGGCGAGACAGAGGAATTTGCCAATTTTACCCTTGCCCACCTGCTGCCGATTCTGCTTGCGGCGGCGCTGATTTGCCTTATTTATTACAAGCGCAAGGCCATTGCCAGGCTGAAAAACGAACATTTCTTTCGCTATATTCTGGCATTTGCGCTGATTATAAGTGAAATGGCATACTATTGGCGGCTGATTGCCGTTCCCTCTCTGGGGCCGAATCCCATTGACAATCTGCCCATTGCCGTGTGTGGCTGGGTGGCGATTTTCGGCAGCTATATGCTGGTGGGAAAATCCCAAACCTTGTTTGATATTATCTATTTTTGGGCGTTTTCCGGCTCAATTTTTGCGCTCATCACCCCCACGGTGATCACCTACACCGGGCCTACCCGCTTCCGTTACTATCAATTTTGGGCGGAGCATCTATTAGGCTATGTGGCGATTTTCTATATGATTTTTGTCCACGGTATGCGCCCAACCATCAAGTCTGCTGTGAAATCCTATGTGGGGCTGATTGTGATGGCGGTGATTGCTTACTGGACCAACAGCTTGCTGGGTCCCGGCGCCAACTACCTGTTTATGGCAAAGCCGGAGGATACACCGTCTATTTTGGACATTCTGCCTCCCAATTTTGCCCTGCGGATTCTCATTATGGCAGCGGCGGTTACCGCCTTGTATGCTGTGGCGTACTTGCCCTGGTATTTGAAAGACAGAAAGAAAGCAGCTGTAAAATGTTAAAAAAACTCCCCACCGGACGGTGGGGGGTTGATTTGTTATCGGGCAAAGAATTGCAGGATGCTCATTAACTTTTCCAGCCACAGGCGATTCTGCCGGGCGGTCATAGAGACATACACCCTGCGCATAAGGTCCTGCCACTGGCTGGCACGCAAGGTGCTTTCCGTGCCGATGGAGATGTAGGGACAGGGGCCGATGGGCTGCTTGCCAAACTGCTTGGCAAAGCGCTTATCCACGCCCAAGGCCATAGCATAGGGCGCCATTTTGTGGAAATATTCCGGATCGCTCCGGCAAATCAGCTCCAATTGCTGGGAGGAAACGGTTTTGAGGTATCGCCGCAGACCCAGGGTTTCGCCCATAGCCTGCCTGCCGCCGGGGGTGCGACGGCCGCCCAAGGCAACCAATAGTCCGAAGGCAAGCTGACCCAGCGCCAGTCCCAGACCGGTGTTGAACTGGCCTGCCAGCGCGCCGAAGAGCAGCCATATGCCGGCAAGTCCCAGCGCTAAATACAGCCGTTGCTTTCCCGGCGCAAACAGATTTGTTGCCCACAGCTGGATATACCAGCTGCAGCACAGCGCTCCGGCACCAAGGAGGATTACCAAGAACCATTGC
The DNA here is from genome assembly GCA_045635105.1 of Faecousia sp. Taxonomy (GTDB): domain Bacteria; phylum Bacillota; class Clostridia; order Oscillospirales; family Oscillospiraceae; genus Faecousia. The sequence continues at coordinate 3,876 of JAZRBN010000066.1, forward strand.
AGCGCAGCGCCGGCGCTGAGACTGATGGCAATGGACACGCCGCCCAGCATACCCACCAGCGCAGCCAGCCCCCGGAATACATATAGATTTCCGGTGCGTTTATGTACCAAAGGAGCCAGGTTTGGGGTGGTTTTCCGAACCTTTTGACAGATTTGGGCGTAGCGCAGGCTGGTTGTGTCCACCGTTTCCTGCCGCCCGAACAGCTGCTTGAAGCAGTGGCGCTCGTAGGCGGTGCGCTCGTTGCCCATATCCATTTGCCGGTGGAGCAGCACTCTGCCGGTATGCTCCAAGGCAATGGAGAGATACCCCAGCTGCGCCCAGGAAAACACCATCATATGGAGGTTTCCCCCTTGCAGGTGCAGCAGGCTGCCCAGTTCACCGGCGTTGTACCCTTCCGCAGGCGCGGGGCGGACGGAGGGCCAGGTGGGCAGATTGCGCAGAAAGAAAATCCAGTAAAGCAGCGCCAGCAGGGTAAAGACGGTCATCAGCACATTCACCGTCTGAAAATCCGGCGCGATAAACCGGGGCTGGGGGAACATTTCCTCTGTTACCAGCAGGTGCATGGACAGGGTTTCGTGGTCTTTCAGCTCCACCTGAGCAGTGCCGGTAACGGTGGCGCCGGAGGTGGTGCAGTAAATGTCTTTTTCAATGTTGGCCTGGTGATAGCCGCTGGAAAATGCCGGCTTTGCGGTAATGTTGCCCGGCAGGGTTACGGAGAATTCCAACGCCTGCACCGGATAGGCAAAGTCGCTAAGCAGCGGTAGCTGCAATTCCAGCTGCCCTGCCTCGTTGGTTACAATCAGATTGGGCAGGCTGTAATGGAAGGTCAGAGTGAAATCGCCGGCGGCCTTGCCGATGAAATTGGACAGATTCACCTGCCGCAGACCATCCTCAATACGGCCGTGGGCGCGGGAGCCGTTGACCGTGATATTGCTTGCCTTTTTCGGCAGGGGAAATCGCAGATTCTCCACCGGCTGATCCAAGTGAATCAGGGCCGTGAGGGTGATTTGGCAGCTGCCGTCGGGAGACACCGTGGCGTGGCTGCTGACGCTTTTTGCGGCAGTGGCGGCACTGACGCCGAAAATAAGGGTGCAAAGTAATGCCAAAAGGGTCAAAAAAGTGCAGATTCTGCGCACAGTACCACCTCCTTACAAAAAGTTCTCATTTTCGTGCTATTTTACCATAAAAATCGGGGAAAGGCAAGGGAAATCCACATCCATTTGGGATGTCAAGACCACCGTTTCGCCTGTGATTGGATGGGGGAAAGTCAAATTTTTAGCGCACAGCAGCTGGGAGGTAAGTCCAAGCTGCCGGGAAAGGCTTTGCGATTCCTCACTTCCGTACTGGGGGTCGCCCAGAATGGGAAAACCCATATACGCGCAATGCACCCGCAGCTGGTGGGTCCGTCCGGTAATGGGTTGCAGCGCCAAGGAGCTGAGATTGCCCTTTTGTTCCAGCAGGGTATAGGCGGTGCTTGACGGCTTGCCCTCCGGATGCACCTGCCGCAGTAGGCTTGGCAGTGGCAGACGGGCAATGGGTGCGTCAATGATGCCGGAGGGCTCTGCCGGGCAGCCCCACACAAGGGCGTGGTAGATTTTGGTAAAGCCGCCCTGCAAGTGCGTTTCGTTTAGCAGTGCGTGAATATAGGCGTTTTTCGCCAGCAGCACCACCCCGAAGGTATCCCGGTCCAGCCGGGTCAGGGGGTGAAATGCGCAGTCCTGTCCGGTTTCTTGATAGTACCCCAGCACATAGTTGGCAAGGGTTCCGGTGAATCGGGAACGGGAGGGGTGAATCAGCATACCCGCTGGCTTATCCACCGCCAGCAGGTGCTGGTCCTCATAAAGAATCGTCAGTTCCCCATCCTCTGCCGGATATTGAGGCTCCGGCTCGTCCAGAGGTACGGTAATTACATCTCCCGGAGTAACCGGATAATCCGTATGCACCGCTTTTTCGTTAACAAACAGCAGATTCTGCCATTTTAGCCGATTCATCAGTCCCGCGGACATTTTCATTTCCTCCCGTAAAAAGGAGGACAGCCGCCCGGAACGGGTGGCTGTGTGCATCAGTTTCATATGCGCCTCCTGGGCCTTTTACTTTTCCAGAATCAGCGGACCGTTGCTGTCTGCAAGACCTTGCAGAATGTGGGCGGCAGCATCCGGGGCGGTGAGCTTGACCTGCTGGCCGGTAATCATATTCTTCACAGAGCAAACACCCTCGGCGATTTCGTCCTCGCCCAGCAGCACCGCATAGGGAACGCCCAGCTTGTCCGCGTAGCTCATCTTCTGCTTGAATTTCTTCTGCTCACCGTACAGCTGCACCCGGACACCCGCAGAGCGCAGGCTTTCCGCCAGCGCGATGGCAGGCGCTACATCCTCGGTCATAGGCAGCACCAGGGCATCGGCGGGGGCGCTGGGAAGTTGATCGTTGAGCAGTCCCTGCTCGTCCAGCACATAGAACAGCCGGGTCAGACCGATGGAGATGCCCACGCCGGGCAGGGCTTTGTCGGTGTAGTAGCCGGCCAGGTTGTCATACCGGCCGCCGGAGCAGACAGAGCCGATCTCCGGATGGTCGGTGAGGGTGGTTTCGTACACCGTGCCGGTGTAGTAGTCCAGTCCTCTTGCAATGGTCAGGTCCACTGCAAAGTTCTCCTCCGGCACGCCGAAGGCAGAGAGGTTGGCAGTTACCGCTTTCAGTTCGCTAAGACCCAAATCAAAGGTTTCGTTCCGGCCGGTATAATTTTCCAGGGCGGCCAGCACTTGCTCGTTTGTGCCGCAGATGGCGATGAATTTCAGAATTTCTTCTGCCTGTTCGCCTGTTAAGCCGCAATCATCCATCAGAATCTTGGAGACCTTTTCCGCGCCGATTTTATCCAGCTTGTCCACGGTGCGCATAATGTCGCCGCTTTTTTCGGAAAGACCCAGCATGGCGTAAAAGCCGTTGAGGATTTTCCGGTTGTTCACCCGGATTTGGAACCGGGTCAGACCGAAGCCCCGGAACACCCGGTAGATAATGGCGGGAATTTCAGCTTCATTGAGAATGTCCAGCTTGCCGTCGCCGATGATGTCGATGTCCGCCTGATAGAATTCCCGGAACCGACCCCGCTGGGCCCGTTCACCCCGGTAGACCTTGCCGATCTGAAAGCGGCGGAAGGGGAAGGCCAGCTCGTTGTAGTGCAGCGCCACATACTTTGCCAGCGGCACCGTCAGGTCGAATCGCAGCGCCAAATCGCTGTCGCCCTTCTGGAAGCGGTAAATCTGCTTTTCTGTATCACCGCCGCCCTTGGCAAGGAGGATTTTCGCGTCCTCGATCACCGGCGTATCCAGCGCTGCGAAGCCGTAAAGGGCATAGGTTTCC
>JAZRBN010000067.1:0-23800 GCA_045635105.1 Faecousia sp.
CTGCCACCAGTTCGCAAACTGGTGGCTACCTTAATTTTTGCCCTTTGGGCAAAAATGCAAATCGAGTCCGGCCGCAAACTCCCCAAAAGCAAAGAAAGAGAGGCCGCTCAGGGCCTCTCTCTTTTTTTATTACCAAATAACCACTCTCTTAGAGGGCGCAAGGTACATACCGTCGGTCTTCTTCACATTGAAAGCAGCGTACCATTCGGGGAAGTTTCTGGGGGGCATATTCGCCCGCAGGCAGGCAGGTCCGTGAACATCCACCTGCAACAGCAGCGCCTGATACTCGGGCTTTGCCTTCTGACACCAAACACGCGCCCAGTTGGTGAAGTACTCCTCAAAGGAAACGCCCTCGGTCTTGGACTTAATATCCAGCGTTACCGCCATACCACCTTTATCGGCAATATTTTCGCTGACGGTGAACTTGCCGTTAACCGTACCCCAGGGCAGCTCGATGCCGTCAAACTGCTTGATCATAGCATTGACCTTCTTGTTGAACTTCCGCTCATCGGATTTTGTCCACCAGTTGTTCAGATTGCCCAGTTCGTCGCACTTGGCGCCGTTAGAGTCGAAAGCGTGGGAGATCTCGTGGCCGATGACCGCGCCGATGCCGCCCAAATTCTCACTTCTGGTCTGCTGGATGGAGTAGAAAGGCGCCTGCAAAATTGCCGCGGGGAAGGTAATATCGTTGACAAAGGGATCGTAGCAGGCGTTAACCATATGTCCGGGCATTGCCCAGTGGGTGCGATCCACTTCTTTGCCCAGCTTGGCAAAATTACTCTCCAACAGGATCTTTCTCAATGCCGACACGATGTCAAAGAGAGATTTGCTCTCATCGAACACCAGCTTGTCATACAGCGCTTCCACCCGGTCGGGGTAACCCAGTTTCAGACCCATTTTGGACAGTTTCAAAATGGCCTTCTCCTTGGTTGCCGGCTCCAAAATGTCGTTTGTTTCGATTCGTTTCTGATAGGTTGCCACAATCTGCTGAACAATCTCGGTAATATCCTTCTTGGCTTCCTCACCAAAGTATTTCTCACCGTAGTACAAACCCACAGGCTCACTGTACATAGAGGATGCCAGCTGATAGGCAAACTTCTCGGCAGACGATACCGCGGCAATGCCGGAGATGGCTCTGCGGAATGCGCCGCCCAAATCGCGCAGCTGCTCAGACAGCAACGGGCAGCTGTCCACCAGCGTTACCACATAGGCCCAGTTTTTGTACATCCCGAAGGTATCCTGATTGAATACCTCCTTGAAATTCTTGAAGAATCTGGGTTCTGCCACGATAATCTCCCCGGGCAGCACACCCAGCAGGTCGGTCAGCAGCTTTTTCAGGTTCAAGGGCTTGACCATACCTGCCACGCGGCCGGTCTTCATGGGGTTGTACATCTTGGTGTACTCAGACCACTCTTCCTGGCTCTTAACGAACTTGGCAACCAAAGCATCGAATGCCAAGGTATCCCGAATCAGAAGGTCAACCTCTTCCTCACTGTGGCCGGCAATGGCCAGAATCTGCTTTGCAAAGCCGCTCCACAGCGCCAGCAGCTGCTCTTTCTGCTGTTCTCTGCCTTCCTTATAGTAGGAGGCTTCGGGCAGAATCACGCCGGGACCCTGAATCATCACGCAGTGGTGGGTGGTGTCCTTCATATTGGGTTCCACCGCGATGTTGATGGGCATAGCGATGCCCTTTAAGATCAATTCCTTTGCGTGGAGATTATAGCTGCGCATTGTGCCAATCTTTTTGAGGATGGCAAGGTTTTTCAGCGCCGGCTTGATGCCGTGCTTTTTCTTTCTCTTAACATCCTTTGCCAAAGCAAACAGGGAGCAAGCTCTTGCAAGATAGTCATTGGGATAGGACGCATCCTTGCACATGGTGTTAAATTCACCGATCATCAGCTTTTCCACATCGTCCCGCAGGGCGGCAAAACCGCCTGCCACGGGCATATCATCGGGAATCACCAATTCCTCCAGCTTTACCTGGTTCACATAGGTATACAGATCATCTTGAATTCTAACGTTTTCCATAATTTTCTCCTTACATAAAAAGTAATCAGGATTTAGATGCATACATTATACCAAAGCAAATAAAATTTGTAAATAGAAAGGAAAAATCTGCCTGTTTTTCCCAGGGTAAACGCCAAGCTTCGACAAGCTTTGACAAACAGCAACGCCTGTGCTATACTACCTGCCGTGTGAACCCATATTGCAAAAGCAAGGTGATCGGTAATGAAAGAATTTTTCGGTATCGGGGGATATACCCGGACACCGGAGGGCTTTTTATCCTGGCAGCATTTGCTCTTTGCCACAGCCTTAATGGCTGTAATGGTAATATGCGCAGCATTTTTAGGCAGGCGCAACAGGCTTGCAAACCACAAGGTAAAGAACCGCGTTATGATTTGGACCGCGTTTCTCATTGACGGCTTTGAGCTGTTCAAAATTTGTCTGCTGTGTTACCGAAGCGGAGATTTTAGCCCAATTCTCTACAATTTGCCCCTGTTTTTGTGCAGCATTCAGCTGATTGCGATTCCTTTGGCGGCCTTTTCCAAGGGTCTTGTTAAGGAATCGGCGCTGGATTTTGTATGCATTTTCGGCATTGCCGGCGCAGTTTTGGGTGTGTACGGCGCAGGTCAAAACTACAACGCCTACCCGGTGCTTTCCTTTGACAATGTGGTATCCGGCATTACCCATTCCCTGTCCGGCTTTGCCTCCTTGTACCTGCTGATTTCCCATATGGGCAGCCTGAAAAGAAGAAATGTTTTGCCCACCGCAATCATTCTCCTTGGTTTCTGTGTGGCTGCGTATGCTGCCAACCTGTTGGTGGATTACAACTATATGTTCCTGATGCAGGGAGACGGCACACCCTACGACATTCTCTACAATCTGGTAGGCGGCCACCCGGTATTCTACCCCCTGGGCGTGGTATTTTTGTTCCTTATATACCTTGTGGCTTTCTACCATATTCATTTCTTCGTAACCAGAAAAAGGAACGCGGCTCAGAGTGTTTAATGATTCCCAAAAGCAGATGCTTCGGCATCTGCTTTTTTACTTTTCTTTTTGCAAAAATTATGATATGATAACAAAAATATGCAAAAGGAGGGGTGGTTTTGACGCTGACGCAATTTTTTGCGGAGAATCCCAGGGTTGCCGTGGCATTTTCCGGCGGTGTGGATTCCGCTTACCTTCTATATGCAGCAAAGGACTGCGGCGCTCAGGTACAGGCATACTATGTAAAGACCCCCTTCCAGCCTCAATTTGAATACGACGATGGGGTGCGTTTGGCAAAACAGCTGGATATCCCTATGACCACCCTGACCCTGGATGTGCTGACTGACCCCGCCATCGCCGCCAATCCCCACAACCGGTGCTATTTCTGCAAGCGCAAAATTTTCACCGCCATTTTGCAGCAGGCAAAAAAGAACGGCTTCTCTGTGATAATCGATGGCACCAACGCCAGCGACGATGCCGCCCAGCGGCCGGGAATGGCAGCGCTGCAAGAATTGCAAATCCGCTCCCCCCTGCGGGAATGCGGACTTACCAAGGAAGAAATCCGCTCCCTTTCCCAAGAAGCAGGACTTTTCACCCACGACAAGCCGGCTTACGCCTGCCTTGCCACCCGGATTCCCACAGGAACACCCATCACAGCAAAAACGCTTTCCAAAACAGAACGGTGCGAGGCCTTTTTGCAAGGTCTTGGTTTTTCGGATTTTCGAATCCGGCTGCTGGGTGAAAACGCCAAAATCCAACTTACCGAAGCCCAGCTTCCCCTGCTGATGCAGCACCGGCAGGCCATACTTGCGGAGCTGAAAAACCATTACGAAACCGTCCTTTTGGACTTGGAGGTACGCCAATGAACACGGACATCAGAGCCTTGCTGCAAGGAGTGCGCAGCGGCAGCGTCAGTGTGGACGATGCCCTGTTGACTCTGAAACAGCAGCCCTTTGAAGACCTGGGCTATGCCAAGGTGGATCTGCACCGGCCGGTGCGGCAGGGCGCCAACGAGGTGATTTACGGCGCGGGAAAGACAGCGGCGCAAATCATCGGCATTTTGGACGCCATGGCGCAAAACGGGCAGAAAAATGTGCTGATTACCCGGCTTGGCCCGGAAAAAGCCACCGAAATTGCAGAAAAAGTTTCTATCACCTATTATGAAAGCGGCCGCATTGCCATTGCCGGAAAAATGGCCGAGCCCGCCACCGACCGCACCATCGTGGTTGCCACCGGTGGCACCAGCGATATCCCCGTAGCCGAGGAAGCGGCGCTTACCGCTGAATTCTTGGGCAACACCGTGGTGCGGCTGTACGATGTGGGCGTTGCGGGTCTGCACCGGCTGCTGAACCATTCAGAAGAATTGATGAGCGCCAATGTGGTCATTGCCATTGCGGGTATGGAAGGCGCTCTTGCCAGCGTGGTAGGCGGACTTGTGGACTGTCCGGTGATTGCCGTGCCCACCAGCGTGGGATACGGTGCTGCCTTTGAAGGACTGGCAGCGCTACTGTCTATGCTCAATTCCTGCGCCAGCGGCGTATCGGTGGTAAACATCGACAACGGCTTTGGCGCAGGCTACTTAGCCAGTATGATTAACCGTATGGGAGGCAGCAAATGAAAACACTCTACATAGATTGCAGCATGGGCGCAGCGGGAGATATGCTCACCGCAGCCCTTTTAGAGCTGTTTCCCGATCCCGAACAAGTGCTCGCTGAGCTGAACACCTTGGGATTACCCAATGTTACCTTTGTGGCAGAAAAAAGCGAAAAATGCGGCATTACCGGTACCCATATGCGGGTACTGATAGACGGCGAGGAGGAAGGCGAAGCCCACCACCACCACCACAGCGGTATGGCGGACATTGCCCATATTATCGGGCATTTGCAGCTTTCCCAGTCTGTCCGCAACCACATTTCGGAGGTTTACCGGCTGATTGCGGAGGCGGAGAGCAAGGTGCACGGTGTCCCCGTAACCCAGGTCCACTTCCACGAGGTGGGCGCTATGGACGCGGTGGCGGATATCACCGCCGTTTGCTATCTGCTTGATAAACTGGGCGTGGAAGAAGTTTACGCCTCCCCTGTCCACGTAGGCAGCGGACAGGTCCGCTGCGCCCACGGCATTCTCCCCGTTCCCGCGCCTGCAACGGCAGAAATTTTGCAGGGTGTTCCCATTTACGGCGGACAAATCAAGGGAGAGCTGTGCACCCCCACCGGCGCGGCGCTGCTTAGACATTATGTAAACCACTTCGGCAGTATGCCGCTTATGGAAACCGCCGCCATCGGCTACGGTATGGGCAAGAAGGATTTTAACGCCCCCAACTGTGTCCGGGCAATGCTGGGTACTGCTGCCGGACAAAATGACGATATCATAGAGCTGTCCTGCAACTTAGACGATATGACCGGTGAGGCCATAGGCTTTGCCACAGAGGAGCTGCTCAGTAGTGGCGCGCTGGATGTATTCACCGCCCCCGTTTATATGAAAAAGAACCGGCCGGGAATTCTTCTGACGGTGCTGTGCCGCTTGGAGGACAGAGGAAACATTCTGACCCTCCTGTTCCGCCACACCACCACCTTGGGCGTGCGGGAAAACCGCCTACGCCGCTACACCCTTAACCGCAGAACCGAAACGGTCCAAACCCCCTACGGTCCTGTACGGCAGAAAATTGCCACCGGCTACGGTGTAGAGCGCAAAAAACAGGAATACGAGGATGTTGCCCGGCTTGCCCGGGAGAACAATGTATCCTTAAAAGATATCACGAAATAAGGAGTAACTGCGTATGGATACTACATTAAGCTGGGATTTTACAATGGCCAATTACGGCGCTGTGTGGTCGTTTTTGGTGCAGCTGGGACTGCTTCTGCTGTTTTTGATGCTGGGCAACATTCTCCGCAGAACCATCCCTTTATTCCGGAAATGTCTGATCCCCTCTGCCCTGCTGGGCGGCACATTGCTGCTGATTGTGGACATCATCTGTAAGCACTGCGGTGTAATCCTGGTGGACAACCGGATGATGCAGGTGATCACCTACCACTGCCTTGCCATCGGCTTCGGTGCAATGTCCCTGAAAACGGAAAAAAGCACCGTCAAATCCAGCCGCGCACAAATACTGGAATTTGGCGCTTTGCAGGGCGGCACCTATATGCTGCAAGCCTTTATGGGACTTGCCATTACCATTGTTTTCTTCCTGCTGACCCGGTACGGCAAAACGGTCATTTCCTATGTATGCGGCTTAATTCTGCCCCTTGGCTTCGGACAGGGTCCCGGCAATGCCCTGACCTGGGATGTGAATTTCACCAACACCCCTGCCACTCAATTTGCCGGCAACGGCAGCTTCGGCCTGTCCCTGGCATCCATCGGCTTTGTGGTTGCCTCTGTCTTTGGCGTTCTGCACATCAACATCGGCAAAAAGCGGGGACACATTCAAATCCGTGAGGCGCGGGAAGAAACCGAATTCATCGACCTGACCAACCCCTGCGGCAACGAGATTCCCGACAACGAATCCGTAGATAAATTCTCCATTCAAATGGGCTTTGTCGCATTGGCCTACGCCATTGCCTTCGGCTTTATGTGTCTGCTGGGCGTGCTGTCCAAGTTCACCAACAGCATCGCCTGGGGCTTTAACTTCCTGTGGGCATCTTTGGCGGCTATGGCAATCAAGGCGGTTGTAAAGCTGCTGCAAAAGAAAAAGCTAATGCACAGAGCCTATATCAACAACTATCAGATGGACCGGATCTCCGGTTTTTCCTTCGATTTGATGATTGTAGCCGGTGTAGCTGCCATTGAAATCAACGATATCAAAAACTACATTCTCCCCATCGTGATTCTCAGCATCGTCGGCACAATTGTTACCTACATCTACATCCGCCGGGTGGCTAAGCACTGCTTCACCGACTTCGAACACGAATTCTTCCTGATGAGCTTCGGCACCCTCACCGGTACCGCCTCCAACGGTATGATTCTGATGAAGGAAATCGATCCGGGTCTGCGTTCCCCGGTATCCAGCCTGTACATTCTCTCCAACTTCCCGGCAATGGTAATGATTGCGCCGCTGCTGTTTCTGCTGAGCTTTGCCGGCAGCTCCTTCCAAAACGCTTGTATTACCTGCGGCATTTTCTTCCTGCTGTGGCTGATCTACACCGGTTTCCTGTTCCGCAAAAAGCTGTTTCATCAAAAGAACCGGTGATTTGACAATTCTTGTTGATTTTTCCTGCAAATAAGCTATAATGTAAGGGATACAAGATGGGAAACCCCATCACATAAACATTCTTTTATGGGATATTAAAGGAGTCGTTGTATTATGATTATTACACAGAAAAAACCCATTGACGAGGTTATGGCTCTGGTGGGCAACGCAAAGACCGTTGCCATCGTCGGCTGTAACAGCTGCGCTACCGCCTGCCAGACCGGCGGCGAAGCACAGATCAAGGAACTGGCTGCCATTTTAGAGCAGGCTGGCAAGAAAGTGGTAGCCACTACCATCGCTGACTACTGTTGCATGAACCTGGGTGTCAAGGCAAAGATGAAGCCCATCAATGCCGCCGCGCCCGACTGCGTCATCTGTATGTCCTGCGGCGACGGCGTGCAGTGCGTGGCAAAGAACGCAGCCAACATCCCCGTCTACCCCTCCAACAACACTATGTACTTAGGCGAGGCCGTCAAGTTCGGTGTTTGGGAAGAGTCCTGCCGTTTCTGCGGCGATTGCGTGCTGGGTCAGACCGGCGCCATTTGCCCCATCACCCAGTGCGCCAAGAGCCTGGTGAACGGCCCCTGCGGCGGTCAGAAGAACGGCAAGTGCGAGGTCAATCCCGAAAATCCCTGCGCCTGGATCAAGATCTACGAGCGTCTGGAAGCCACCGGTCAGCTGGACAAGCTGTCTGTGCGCCGTAAGGACAAGGGTTACGGCGATTTCGCTTATCCCAGAACTATCAGCCTGAGGGGGAAGAAATAATGAGTATTTTGAAAGACGCACTGGAAAACGGTAAATTTGGTATTACCGCTGAGATGGCCCCTCCTAAGGGTTATGATTTTACCGAGCAAATGGAAGCTGCCGAGCTGCTGAAAGGCAAGGTCCACGGCGTGAATGTTACCGACATGCAGTCTGCCAGCCTGAAAGCCACCGGCCTGGGCCTGTGCATCAAGCTGAAACAGGCAGGCGTAGAACCTATTTTGCAGATGACCGGCCGGGATCGCAACCGTATGGCTCTGATGGGCGACGCGCTGGCTGCCGCTGCCTTTGGCATCGACACGATGCTGGCGCTGACCGGCGACCACCCTGTGGTGGGCGACTGCCGGGATAGTAAGCCTGTTTACGATCTGGACTCCGTAGGCATTCTGCAAATGCTCTCCGATATGGAAGCCACCGGCAATGACTGCGGCGGCAACGAGCTTGCCGGCGGCGCACCCAAGTTCTACAAGGGCGCATCCGTTACTCCCGTGTATGAGCCTCTGTTCCTGCAAATCAACAAGCTGCGTCAGAAGGTAGAGGCCGGCGCTATGTACATTCAGACCCAAGGCATTTTCGACCTGGATACCTATAAGCGCTTCCTGGAAGCCGTTGACAAGGCCGGCATCAAGACCCATATTATGGCAGGTATCATTCCCTTGAAGGCCGCCGGTATGGCAAAGTATATGAACGAGAATGTTCCCGGCATTGATGTGCCTCAGCATATGATCGACCGGCTGGCAGCCGCTGCCGCAGAGGGCAAGGAGAAGGGCGTTAAGGGCCTTCCCATGCAGCTGGGCATTGAAATGGCAGCCGAGATGATTGCTGAAATTAAGGCCCAGGGCTTGGGCGACGGTGTCCACATTATGGCCATCGGCGCAGAGAAGAACGTACCTACCATTCTGGAAAAGGCAGGCCTGTCCATCTAATTCCATCTATCAAGAGCCGGTTCGTAAGAATCGGCTCTTTTTCTCGAAAAATGTCGAAAAAATAGGGCGTGTGTATGCTTGCCAATGCTGCCATAATTTGGTATGCTATAAAAAACTGGTAGTAAGGGGGAGGAATATGCGCAAGCTGTTAATTGCAGACCCTTCCGAACCCTTTACCGACGGGCTGAAAGAGGTTCTGGGAAACGAATTCGACCTGCAAATCTGCCACGACGGAGAAACCGCCCTGGAAACTCTGAACGCCTTCCGTCCGGAGGTGCTGATTCTGAATCTGATGCTCCCCTTCAAAGACGGTCTCACCGTGTTGCAGGAAAGCGCCCACCATCCCCGGACTATCCTTGCCATCTGCCCCTATATCAACACCTACATTAAGCAGGTATCCGCTACCCTTGGCGTGCAATATATTATGATTATGCCCACCGTAAGCGCCCTGCGGGTCCGGCTGATGGATATGATCGCCTCCACCGCAGACCCGAAGGAAGACCTGTCCGGGCAGACCGTGGTACACCTGCATATTCTGAATTTCCTCACCCACTTAGACGGCTACCGCCAGCTGTGCGTGGGCATTCCCCTATTTGCAAAAAATCCAAATATGCGTATGTCCAAGGAGCTGTATCCCGCCATCGCAAAACAATTAGGACTTGCTGATCCGCGAACGGTGGAACATTCCATGCGCAAAGCCATCTGCGCAGCCTGGACGCGGCGAGATCCTGTCCTCTGGGCAAAATACTTCCCGCCCAAACCGGACGGCACAATCCCCTGCCCCACCAACAAAGCCTTTATCTCCCGTTTGGCAGAGCTGCTAACCCCATAAAAATCACCCCCGGCTCCTACGAGCCGGGGGTTTTCTCACTGTCCGGACACACCGGAGCGTTCGTGCTGCGTGCCAAAATAAAAGGACACCACCATAGACACAATAATCATCACATTGTCCGGCTGAATCCTACCCTGCAAAGCCAGCGCGGAAAACACCGTAACCACCGCAAAGGTTACAATCGTCTTCACCTTAAATAGCTCTGCAATCTTTTGCAAAATTCCATTCATCTGCCTTATGCCTCCCTTTCCAGGTCTGTCAGTCTGTGATTGATCACCTTAATCTGCTCCTCCACGACCGGCATCCGCCGGGCAAACCCGTTGTGCTCCCGAACCTCCCGGGTCAGCTCATCGATTTTGGTATCCGTAACCGCCTGAGAAATTTTCAAAGCGTTTTCATTCTTCTTGGCAGTTGCCATGCAGGTAACCACCACCCCTATAAGGGAAAGGCCTCCGGTAACCAGCGCCGCCAGTACCGCTTCGCCCATACACCATCACTCCATTCCCAGCAGCTTTCGCCAAGTTTTGTTTCCTGCGGTGATCTCCCCGTCAGCAGTACAGCCGTTGTCCCGCTGATAAGCTGTTACCGCTGCGGTAAACTTTACTCCGGCAATCCCATCCGCCACACCCACCTGGGTATACCCCAGAGAATGCAGCCGATTCTGCACCGCCTTCACCGCCGGATGCGTGGGGTTTTTATATACGGAAAGGGTTACCGTCTTGGAAAGTGTCTCCGGGCCGGCAATTCCGTCCACTGCCGCGCCGCAGGCCTTCTGTACAGCTCGCACAAACTGTTCAAGTGTATCGATTTCCGCAGGCTTGTCCACTTTGACGGCCTTCTGTTCCAAGCCAAGAAACTCCGCTGCCGCCTTTGCGTAGGCAATGCCCAGCGATTTCAGCTCTGCATCGTCGTTCCAGTCCCCAATATCCTTTTTATTGTCCACAAACGCGCCCTCGTTGAGCACCGCAGGCATAGCGGTATATTTCAGCACATGCAGGTCGGTGCGAATTTTTACGCCCCGGCTGTTCTGCCCGATTGCCTTCACATACTTTTCAAAGACCTCACCCAGCGCTACCCGCTTCTGATTGTAAACCAGCGCCTCATAGCCATCGCCGCCACCGGCATTAAAATGGTTGGACACAAACAAATCCGCTTCCCACCGGTTGGCATCATTACAAACCGCCGTTAAGCTGTCATTGGAATAGACTCTGGTTTCGCAATCGTAGTTTGCCAGCAGATAATCATTCATATGCTTGGAAACCGCAACGTTCAGCCTGCGCTCGGTTTCATAACCGACTGCGCCGGGGTCTCGGTCGGAGTGTCCGGGATTGATATAGATTTTCTTCATTTTATACGCCTCCTGTTATTCGGAAATACTTATATGTAGTAGCGCTGTCCTCGTTATAGGCACTGCAATTACTGTTGCTAGTTCCACCAACGGCGCGATAATTACCGTTATACTGGGACAGGTCAGGCGCAACGGTCATTGCCTTTGCGTGGGGAACAGACACTTCCACTGCACCGTCCTTAATGACGATGCTTTCAGCCTTTATGCCGTTGCCGTTGGAATCGTAACGGGTAGAAACAACACGCAAAGTACCGCCCTCTATCACAAGACTCTTTGCGTCAATGGTATTCCAGTAAGAGGTAGTCGTGATGGCGCCACTTTGAATGGTAACCGTTTCACAACCGCTGCCGATAGCAGAACCCACATTGTTAATGTCCAGAGAGCCTGTGCCGCTGATAATAATATCACAACCATTGGCAGACAATGGCGCATAACTTGCAAGGGAGTTTTCTCCTATCAACACCATTCGTACAGGCATCGTGTTGCCCGGCAGACCGATACGCCCAGGATAACCAGTAATCTCTGTGGCGTTGACATTTCGCAGTGTCAGCGTAGGCATCCCCCCCTGATTCAGGTCCATTTTCACATTCCAGTTTTCAGGAAGCGCCGCGCCATTGTACTGCGCCCTCTTGCCATTCTCATCCACCGCAATTCCCTTTACAGGTGTGCCGGGACTCACATCTAAATAGAATTTCTCTCCACCCATTGCAACAGCCATAAAGGCGACATCTATAATTCTCCTAACCCGCTGCGGCACAGCTTCCAGCCCTTCCACAGGTGCAACGCCGCAGGTAAGCAATGCGGCATTGCACTCTTTCAGGATTGCGGCGTTATAGGCCTCCATCTCAGAAATACCCCTGCCGTATCCCACTGCATCCCCGTCATCATATCCCCGGTCATAGCCGCCTGTCGTCTCGATCACTTGGGCAAAGTCCGGCTGAAAGGACTGGTCTGTTTTTGAAATCTTCACACCAAAGGTCATACCAGACACCCATCCTTCAAAATCCGCTCCACCGTGGTAATCATAATATTCGATGCCATTCTCGCATCACCGCTGCCTACCCGCAGCTGGATTTCCACAACGCCCTTATCCCCATCAAACAACAGGGTTTCCTCCTCCGTAAGCGCCAAACGAATGGCATTTTCCTCCACAACGCAGTCAGAAAGCGTTTTTTCCAAAACAATCTGTCCCTGCTGGGCAAAGCATATATTCAGCGCGGTAATCTGCCTGCCGTCAAAGGGCAGCGTAAATGTAAATGTGGGAGTTGTTCCCCTAACCATTTCTTTTTCCTCCTGTTTTCATTTCAAATCCCCTTACTTCCATTTTCCGATCACAAACACATTGGCGCAGCAAGCAAGGTTTTCCTCATACGCACCGGTGGACAACCTGGCAAACACCTGATCATACAACCCATCTCCATCCCCATCATATTCCACATTCACATATTGGGGATAAATGCACTTTCCCTGGGAATATGCGGTTATATGCACCGCTGCCGAATCCGGGACAAAGCCGAAAGGCGTTGCCAGAGAAAGCTGAACATCCACGCCACCGGAAATCACCAGCTGTTTGTTCACAAACCAGCACTCGGCAAAGCCGCTTGCCCACTTCCGGTAGAACCACCCGCCGCTCTGCCCCTGTGCAACAGGATAGTCCACAGAAAGGCTATTGACCGTCAGCGTACCGTTCACATTGAAATCATTCTCACCCCAGTCAAATACCGGCATAGCCTTCACCGCAGTGGCTTCGGAAAAAACCGTCGCCAGCGCGTCAACCGCCCGTGCCTGGAAGGTATAGGCAGACCTGTAATTCAGACCCGTCAAGCTGGCCTGGGCGGTATAGCTGTCCGTACCGGGCGCAACTGCCATTGTGCGCCACTCCTCTTCCGTATCCAGCCAGCTCTTATTTCTGTACTTATAGCGATACTGTACCAGCAAGGAATTGGCCTTTTTACCGAAAGAGCCGTTAAAATAATTGCCGCTGACCTGCACCGTCATATTGCCGTCGGTATCCGGCTGGGTTTTCAGTAAATCGCAGGTCAGTTTGATGTACGGCACAAATTTCCCCTGGGCCGCCTTGTTCACAGTCTGGCTCGCGCTGTTGCCCCGACTGTCTGTTGCAGAAAATTTCACAATGCCGCTTTCCACATTCTCAAATGTGCCGGCTTCGCCTGTTATGTAGCTGCCCTGGCACACCGCTTTCTGACTGACAATAGTTGCGCCCTCTTGGGCCTGGGCCCCGATTGTAAAGGACGCATAACTGTGATAGCGCACCAAAATACTGTTGTCCCCTGTCAGCGCAACCGTTGCAGGATTGCTGTCCCAAACCGAAGGAGACAGCTGAGGATTCAAATTCGTCGCCATATTACCCTCCTATCCAGAAGCAAGCGGTTCTGTTGCTGCCGTAGTTTTCAAACCGGCTTCTTTCCCCCACAATCAAATAGGTAGACGCCTGCAAATCCACCGCGTCCACACCTTTGCTATTCGCCGTAAGAACCGCCTTTCTGTTTTTATACACCGTCATACCGTCCTCAGTAATCTGTGTTTTAATCTCTCTGCCGGACTTTTCCACCGTTATGCCGTTTTCATCAAAGGTATAGCCGGTAGCGGTACTAACCCCGGTTGCGCCCTCCTCGGAGAAGCTCTGCACCTGCACAGAAAGCCCCTGCGCCGTCTGCTCTAAGGTGGTTATTTTCCCAAGAGCCAGATCCACATCTTTTCTCTGATCCGTTACCGCCACACGCAGGCCGTCAAAAGAGACCTCCAATTCGGCCATTTTCCCTTCCGTATTCTGATGCTCCAACTCCAAGCCGTCCACGCCCATTTGCAGCTGCGCAAGCTGCGCGTTGCTCACAACCGTGGGGCTGTCCCTGCGAATACTACCGGTGCATTCCAGCATATCCAGCTGACCGGACTGCACCTTGGTCATCACATAAAAGGGAAAGCTTTTGCCGTTTTTATCAGTAACCCGCAGAATATCTCCCGCCTGAATCTCCGTGGTAGCAGGAATGGTTACCCTGCCCGGCGTATACGCCACACCTTGCAGTGCCTGATGCAGTAAATATGCCGTCAATTCCGGCGCCACGTTGTCGCCTGGCATAATCAGACGGTTACCGGTAATCACATAGGCATTGCTGCCACTTCCCCAGGCAAAGCCCGTATCCGATACACCGCTGCGTACCACCACCCTGTCAATGGGTGAAACCTGATAATCCTCAAAGCTCAGGGCGTGAATGGGATGCTCCCCCTCCGGCGAAATCATAACATCTCTGGGGGTGTACCAGGCAAACTCTATTTCCCCGTCGGCAGTGGCTCTGCAAAAGAGACCGCAAAGCTCTCCAATCCAACGCATCAGCTGCCGGCCGGTCAGATTGCCGGCAGGCAGCTTCCGCACCACACAGTCCGTATTGGGTAAGAACCTGTTCCGTAAGGTCAAATTGCAGGCAGCGCAAACCGCTTTGGCAAGATCGTAAAGACCGTAGGGCCAGCCATCCAGACCGGAAGCCCAGTCCTGCAAATTCCTGTCCAACCAACTCACCCGGTCATAAGCGGTAATCTTATACCGGTTGGGACTGGGGCGTACCGGCTCCTCGGTGGTAAACAGTCCCACCTTTGTCCGGACTCCCGTATCATCCACCTTGTAAAGTGCCAACTCCGTACCCGCAGGAATTTCCAGTCTTCCCGCCGGCGTAAGGATTACCGCCTCCACCATATTGGCGCAGACAGAGCCCAATGTCAGCTCCCTGCCGGCGTTGACCCGTTGGGTAATGGTAACGCTTTCCAATGCATTGGTAGTCCCAACGCCGGAAAAAATCTCTGTTCCGTCCGGCAAAACAATCAAATTTCTCAGCACCGCGCCACCTCCCTAACACTCCAAAATGCTGAACTGATAATCCCGAATGTCGCCTGTAACAGCGCACCGCCAGGCAATGCCGTGCTTGCTGCGATACGCCGTGGTAGACAGGGGCACATTCAGCTCCGTATAAGCAGGATAGGTAAACTGAAAATTATCCTTTCCCGCAAACAGACTCTCCATATAGGAATACTCCTGCGCGGTAAGGTGGAAATAAGTAAATGTCCACTTGCCCACATCCCGCCGTACCACAACCCGGTGCAGAAATCCGCTCTCATCTCTGCCGGAATCCGCGGCGTCTATGTCCTGCCGGGAAACCTCCACATCCCAATCCGGCGCCAGCATAGGCTTACCGTCAATCAAAAACAACGCTGTCTGTTTTCTCATACCGTTCCTCCGTTCACCACAGCCATTTTCCGCTGATACCGGGAAACCGCGCTGCCAATCACATCATCGCCCACCTGAATTCCCAGCACCGCCTGTAAAATCTCCCGCTGCACCTCCACCGACGCGGCAAGACCTGCCGCCATCGCCGCGGTGTTGTCCTGCATCACCTGCGCCACCGCCTCCTGAATGGTGGCAAGAGGCGCTTCCACATTGGTACCATACCTCTGATCCCCCACCACCGCCAAAAACGGTTTGTTGGCAGGCAGCACAGCGCCTTTTGCCAAATGGGGAATCTGCGGCAAGGTAACCCCTTCAAAATTCCGTTCCACTACCGGCAAAGCCGTACCCAAAGCTTCCGCTTCACCGGCGTTTTTCTTTATATACATCTCCACATAAATATCTTCTTCCCTCTTTGCCATTTTTTCACCTACTCAATCATCATAAAAGGGAACTGTCAGCCGAACAGGCTGACCGGAGGCTTGTCGCCATACACATCATTTCCCCAGCAACCGCTCCAACGCCTGCCGCTGTTCCGTTTCCTGCCTGCTGTACCGGGTTTTCAAATCCACCTCTGCCTTATGCTCCCGATAGTATTCCGCCTCATAAGCATCCAGCTTTTTACCCTTGCGCAGCTTCTCCCGGATCCCCACCAAAAAGGAAAGCTGCCCCTGACCGATACCGTGAAACCAGGAGAGAAATGTCCACCAGTGCACATAGGGCAGCGCCCGAACCTCCTGTCCCGCAACCTTATTCACCTCGGCAGCAATCACCGCAGCGTCCTGCTCCCAGTCCAGTAGCTTCGGCGCAGGTCTTTCCCGGGCAGCTCTGCCCCCGCGTACAAACTCCGCCAGAAATTCCATTGCCTCCTGCAAGCAGCTATCCGGAATCGCATCCTCATAAAACAGCGCTAACGCCCCCTGCCATTTTGCACAATCCTCCAAATCCGGATCTTCAAAGCAGGAAAAAACCTTCAAAATATCACGATAATCCGTATGGATTTTGTAAACCTTCCCGCCAAACACCGCCTGCTCCGGCAGCGCCCAGAGATTCATAATTTTCTCCATATGCAGACCCTTTCCCAATCCATAAGGGAGGGCCGCAGCCCTCCCCCTGTTTTACTCATTTGCGGTAAATGTCTTATTGACAACATCAAAAACGCCGTAATCTTTTTTCCCTGTATAGTGGATTGTAAAGGGAATCTGATAGCCGGAAATGTCGCCGCCGTAGCTGTTCACCTCAATATACGCCTCCTCGCGGATGGCTGCATAGGTGTTATCTGCCCCGGCAAGCTCCCACAGCTTCACATCCACCACATCGGTTTTCAGCGCATCCAGCACCAAACCTCTGTCAAGAATGCGCTGTAACCGGGTATACAAAGCAGAACCTTCCTCTGCATAGAATTGCTCCACCCTGGAGGTCTTTTCATAGCCGGAAATCACAATTGCTGTTTCGCCCAGAATATTTCTTTTTCTCTCCACCTGGGCAGAGAGCGCAGGGCTAAACTCCTCCAAGTCCTTGCCAAGCCGTTCATAAACGGCATTGTCATTTCCCTGGGCCGTATTGATAAAATGCGCCAGATACTTTCTTTCGATTTTTGCCATAATTATTTCACCTCATATACTTTCATAAAATCCGCAATCAGCGTAACCGTGTACGTACCTGTCCCCACCCGGGATACTTCCTTTAACGCACCCCTTTGCGCCTGCATACGCTCCCGACCGGGCACATCTCCAAAACGGGGACACATTCCTTCCGCGCTCTGCTGCTGCACCCAGTTTTGAAAATCCAGCAGCCATTGGGCATTGTCCGTCCCGTCGGCCTGTCCAGCCGTTTGCCGGCAGATTGCGAACCGGTATCTGCACGAAATCAGCAAATTCCCCAGCACATCTTCCCGCCGATCCAGCTCCTCCAACCCCTGAGGGAACAGACCGGCATTCCCCGGTCCGTCCTCAGAATAATCCACTTGCAGGGAATCCTCCCAGCCGGGATATGTCATCAGCCATTGCCGCAACCTCTCCAATTCTGTCATGCGCACCCCTACTTTCTTCCGGCTTCCGTGTGGCAAAACAGCCCCTGCCAGCAATAAGCCCTTGCATAAGCTGCCTCCCCCAATCCCGGCACCAGCGCCGGCACAAAGGTTTTCCACTGTTCCTCCGAAACCTCCGGACCCACACCTTCCAAAATCCTGTCGCCGGCAAAAACCAATTGCTCCGCGCCGGGCTGCACCAGCAAAAATGACCGTTCCTTCCGTTTTCCCAGGGTCTCATAGGTAACCCCATCCTGCCATTGTAAATAACAGCCGTCAATCACCTGCCGGGCAATTCCCTCCGGGGTCTTTCTGTAAACCGTAACGCTCTGACAGCACATACTGTAATCCACAGGCGCGGTCATTGCCCCACCCCCCGGTAAATATCCAGATAGATGCAGGCTCTTTCATACAGCATCTGATTCAAAGAAGACTTCCCCGTTTCATACCGGACCGACACGCTGCCCACACTGGCAGAGGCAACACCGCTGTTTCTGTTTTCCCAAAGGGCCTCTGCCATTGCGCACACAGCCATCTTTTCCGCCTCTGTGCCGGAGGATTCCACCCGATAGCTGCGTTTCAGCCGGTCAAGATACCGCTGCCCCTGAGCCGCCACGCCGGAAAAAGCCTTTTCCGGAATGGCAACGCCCAGGTATTGGTTTACATAAAATTCAAAATCCACCATAGGCAGCGCCTCCTTACTTACTCAGCCGCGATGGCGATATCCTTCAAAACAGCAGCTTTGAGGGTATTTTTCAATACCACACCGGCCACCAGCTCCACTTCGCCGGTCTTCACAGCGCCGGGAGCGTTCAAATCGGGCATATAGGACTGAATCACGCCGTCTCCCATGGGGGAAATGCCGTGGAAGCCGTCAAGACCCAGGGAAACCGCGTAAATAGCAGTCTTGCCGTTCTCGGTTGCCACCACATCCTCAATGGTTGTGCCGTTGTAATACTGACCCATATCCACCATAGGCACACCGGCATAGGTCTCCACAGTGCGGCCGAAATCGTCCTGACTGCGCTCATAGTAACCGGCGCGGCGGGCGATGGAGCGCAGCTTCACCAGCATAGCCCGATTCATCAGCAGCATAGAGGGTGTGCCGTCCAGGGTGCTGATAAAGCTGTCCATCTCATCCAAAAATGCGTTGTAGTTGTTGTCCAGCTCATCGGAATTTTTCAGGCTCACCTGGCTGGTAATCTCATTGGCAGTGCCGGTCAGTAGCTTTTTCAAGCCGTCAAAGGTGCCGGTAACATAGCCCTCACCTTCGGTCTCACCGGTGCCGTTGATCACCAAATTGTGGAAATAGTTGGCAGTAGCCTTAATCTTCTGCTCTGCCTGGAACGCCATTTCATTGGCAGCGCCGGCAGTGTTCTGAATCACCCGGTCCATCTGGAACGCGCCGCCCATAATGATCGCATTGGCGGTCTTCTTTTCCTTCTTTGCCTCACCGGGCACATACTCCCCACCCACAGTACGCACGGATGCGGTGGAGGGGGATTTCAGCTGAATGTAACCGTAGGTCAGTGTGCTGCCGCCGGTGCCGGGAGAGATCACATTGTCAAATACCATCTGATCCAGCAGCAAAGAGCTGCGGCGGAACATATCTACGATCTGCTGATCGACCTTGTCGGCCATGCCGACCTTTGCTTCTGCGAGAGTAATAGCCATAATTTTTTACTTCCTTTCAAATTTTTCCAATAATGCGCCTGCCAGCGTGGCAGGACTTCTGTTTTCTTCCGGCAAGATAGCGCCGGTGCCCCTTGCGTAAGGGGGCGGAGTCTCCGCCTGGAACAGATACCCGCAGTCCTTCTTTAATTCCTGCAACGCCTCCTCCAAAGCGGTCTGCTGATTTTCGCTGGTTTTGATGGCTTCCACATCCAATAGCGCCGTAATGGCTTTGGCATTGCGGCCCCTGGCCGAGGCAATGGCCTTTTCCAGATTGTGTCCGAACACCAGCGCATCCATCTCCTGCCGGTGGACCTCCACCGCCTGGTTGTACCTTTCTTCCCACTGCTTTGCGCTCTCTGCCGCCTCCGCCGCCTCTTGAACGCCTGCCAGCTGCGCCTTCAAGTCCTCATAGTCTGCATAGTGGGACTTCACATTCTGAATATCCCGACCGTTTTCCGCCATAATGGCGTCAATCACCTCTTTGGGCAGCGGCATATCACCAACCAATAACCCTTGCAAAAATTCCCGTTTCATACCTTCTCCTTTCGTGCTACGCTTTTTACGGGGTCGCATCCCTGTTTTTTTACAGCCTTTTAACGCCAGCCACGGCATATAAAAAAGCAGTCCCTCATATCAAAAAGGCTCCCTTGTGTAAAGGGAGCTGTCAGCGAAGCTGACTGAGGGATTGTAAAAAGCCTTGCCACACAAGTCTTTTTACTGCCTTCATCAACTCTTTGGCATATATTTTTCCCGAATGGTCTTTTCGTCCTCACCGGTAAGACCGAACCGCCAGGCAAGAGCCACCTCCGGTTTGAGAATTCCCTTAGCCACCATATCCATATAATCGGCCCAAGTCTTCTCCTGATCGTACAGCGTGCCGTTGCCCCAGTCAAAGCTCACAGCCCCCGGCTCTCTTTCTCCAAGGCCGTAAAGCTCTGCCAAAACCTTGCACAGCGCCAGGGTATCCACCACAGCCTGCTGCCACATCAGCTGAAAATCCATTACCGTCAGAGAAAACTCCGCCGCGCTGGCGGCAATTTCCGTAGCCGTTCTGTCCTCCATGCTGGCATCCGACAGCATGCCCCGCTTCAAGCCGATCAGGCTCTCCACATTCCGCAGATATTCCTGCTTTCTGGCGAGGAACGCCTGCTCCCGCAGCTGGGGCGAAAACACGGTCAGTCCCACCCGTTCCGGGTCCTCATCCAGTCCCACAAACAGATGATCCTGTAACCCCATTTCCCCATCCAGCAAATCCTTGGACGCAATAATCCGGCTCTCACCCCGGCTGAACTCTCCGTTCATCTGGGCTTCATTGCGGTTAATGTTGCGAATCAGACCCTCCGCAGCCGCATATACCGCCACACCATCATAAGAGCCGTCCACACAGTTGAGCATGGGCGCCTTCATCTCCACAAGGCCCACCGATCCCACCGGATTCTGGAAGCAATACGTCTCCGCCAGAGCGCTGTAAGCCGGCACATTTTTAAGCCGTACCTCCGCGCCCAGGTTTTGGGCATCCCGGCTGCGGTAAAGCCTGTTGCGAATGGTCAAAAATCCCCGGCTGTCCACGGTGCGCCGCTCCAACAGGGTGTAATAATAATTCCCCTCGATCCGGGTCTCCGCCAGGCCCACATCGGTGGCATTGCCGTTTCCGTCCCTGCCAAAAATCAGCACCCGGTTTCTGGGCACTAAGGTAAAATCGAAACCCCTTTCCGTGGGACAGGGCTTAATAAAACACGCGCCACCCACCAGCGCCAGCTGCATAGCCAGCCGCTTCTTCTCGTCCAAACCTGCCAATAGCTTTGCCCCAAATTCCGTAGCCGCCGTGGCCTTGTACTCCCCGAATACACTTTTTACAATCTTGTTGACCACAGTGTACGGAATCCGCTGACAGGAATCTGTATCCTTACTTTCCGATGCATCGTAGTACATCTGAAACCACCGGCCGATGGCCTTTCGCATAGCCGCGCTGGTCCTATCCCCTGCGCCAAAGGCCTGCTCATATCCGTAAATACTCATACCTTCCCTCCGTGATTCACAATATGAATCCGCTTGCCTGCCCGCAAGCCCAGCTGAATGCCCTGAATGTAGGCCTCCAACTCCTCATTCTTCTGTTGCAACGCCTGAATCTCCCTCTCCAACCGCCGATTCTCCCACAGCAGCGTCTCCTTGGCCCACATAGGAAGAAAACGATTCAGTAGCCATTTTTTCATTCCATCTCCTCCGATTTTTTTCGTATTCTTATGTCCCTGCGTAAAATAGTGGCGCAAAAATAGCGAATGTCGTCCATAGCGTGGTCATTCTCCTTCACCACCCGATCGGTTTCCCCGTCCTCGTTCCAGCGATACAGGGAAAATTCCCGAATGCTGTCCCGGCACTCCGGCGCAAATTGCAGCCGTTCCTGCCGCAGCAGCTCCGCCACCAGATGAATCCCCTCCATCACATCATTTCTGGCCTTCCGCACCGTAAATATACCGTGGCTGCGAATAGTGGCAATAAAAGATGATGCCGACGGGTCCACCACCACTGTCTCCACCGGCAAATTTCCCGCCAGCGCCAACAATGCCTTGTGATACTCCTCATCCGTGTACATTCTCCCAGTCTCCCGACCGCTGTGATAAAACTCTTTGATCCGTACCGCCTTGCCCCTATCCACACACCAAAGCCCCGCGGAAAAGGGGTTCTGGGTCCCATAGTCCACAGAAATGTAATACCGCCCACGACCGGGCAGCTCCTTAGCAATGTGCTTTTCCGGCTGAAAATCATACACAAGCCCCTGTGCCAGGCACCATTGCCCCAGCACATACCGCCGGTAAAACACCCCGGTATAAAGGGCCTCATACCGCGCCCTCACCGCCGGGTCCAGCGCCGGATTGTCCACCATAGTAAAGTGCAAACAAAGCAAATTCTTTTCCTTTGCCTTTTGAATCCACTCCTTGTACAGCCAGTGTTCCGGTCCTTCCGGATTGCAGTTAAACCACAGCTTCGATCCTGCCACCGAGCATCGGGCGCAGGCCTGCTCCACAAAGGACCGGGGCATCAGCGCCGCCTCATCCAGCAGAACTCCCGCCAGGGTAACGCCCTGAATCAGCTTGTACGCGCTCTCATCCTGACCGCCAAACAGATAATAGATATTGCATTTCCCCTCCCGGGAGCGCACCACCAGCTTGTTCTCACTGCGGTTTTCAGAGATTTCCACCATGTTCCCCAGCCACGCGTCCAAATTCCCCACCACATTCCTGCGCAGCGCGCCGATGGTCCTGCCGCACAGACCGAAGCAGCACCCGTCAAACCGGCTCATACTCCAAAGGAAAAACCCCGCCACCATACTGAGTGTCTTTCCCGACCGGATTGCTCCGTGGCAGATAATGCCGTCAAGCTTCCCCAGCCCCCGCCGATTCCACCAGGTCATAGCCAGAATCTGCCGCTTGCTGAATTTCTGATACATCACAGCTATCCACCTCCTGCTGCGTGGAGCGTAAAATTGCCTCCAGTAGATTGTTATCGTTGACCTTTTCCTGATACTCCTTCCCCTCAAACAGTCCGAAGTGCTTGCCCAGCAGCTCCAACGCCTTCATTTTGTCGTAGAACTTCACCCGTAACCCGTTGCTGGTTTTCTCAACCGACGCAATTGCCGCCCGTTCCAGAGGCTTCAACCCCTCCCGCAGCCGCACATCTCCGTCCTCGATCACCAAACAATCGGTTGCTCTGGCAAAGCCGATGGCCGCCAGCTCCTTCATCACCTGCTTGGGGGAAACCTTCTTCCCCGCCATATAGCCCCAGCATCTCCTCCTTCACGCAAAAAGCGGCGCACGAAATGTCTCCATTCCCTGCGCCGCTTGTTTTTCATTTGTCTACTATTGGCACTATCATATTACCACATAAAAACGGAAAAATCTTCCCAACATTTTACCAACCTTTTGACTCCCAAACGGCCCCCTTGCCATTTCCCCTGTTTATGCTATAATGAAACCAAATAAACCATAGGGGGTATCGTTATGACCGGCGCAAAGAAAATAAAGAAGCTCAAAATCGTCATCCTTTCCCTGCTCATTCTGGGAATCCTTGGCGCAAGCCTTGTCTTCGGCATCAATGCCTATGTGGTCCATTCTACCACCGACCGCATCCTCACCCCGGAGGAAGCCGTAGCGCTTGACGATATAGACTGTATCCTGGTCCTGGGCTGCGGTGTCCTGCCGGACGGCACGCCCACCGCTATGCTGGAAGACCGTCTGAAACGGGGCATCGAGCTGTATGAAAACGGCGCAGCGCCCAAGCTTTTGATGAGCGGCGACAATGGCCAGCAGGAGTACGACGAAGTCAACGCAATGAAAAACTACGCCTTGGCGTGCAATATCCCCTCCACCGATGTCTTTATGGACCACGCCGGCTTCTCCACTTATGAAAGTGTCTACCGGGCAAGAGACATCTTCCAGGCGAAAAAAGTCATCATCGTAACCCAGCAGTACCACCTCCACAGGGCATTGCACATTGCCGAAAGATTAGGACTGGAAGCCTACGGCGTATCCGCCGATTACCGCGCCTATTGGGGACAAACCCAGCGGGATATCCGGGAAATTCTGGCCCGCAATAAAGATTTTGTGCAATCCATCATCAAACCCGCCCCCACCTTCTTAGGGGAAACCATTCCCGTCTATGGCGACGGCAACCTAACCAACGATTGACGCCCCCACCCCCGTAGGGGCGATTCACGAATCGCCCCCCACCCCTCATCCCCAACCCCGTAGGGGCGAGCATCCCTCGTCCGTCTCCCACCCCCTAATGCCCCTCTAAAATTGTAGGGGCGGTCATTGACCGCCC
>JAZRBN010000068.1:0-14844 GCA_045635105.1 Faecousia sp.
ACCACTTCGTAGATGCCGGGCTTTTCCTTGGTGGTGGTAGCCAGAATAATGCCGGAAGCGGTGGTCTCCTGGGCTTCGGCGGCTTTCAGCAGAATGTTGTCTGCCATGGGTTTGAGTTTCATAATGATTCCCTCCAAAAAAATGGTATTTCCTTTGCAGAAAGGCTGCAAATATCTATAATTTTGCTGTTAGCACTCGGTCTGTTTGAGTGCTAACAGCAGTATAATAGCAGAACACTATTGAAAATGCAAGAGCAATTTGCGATTTTTCTATGAAAATTTTGTAAATCATAGCAAAAGGCCCGTCATTCCAACCGGTTGTAGCCGGAACGAATGAAGGCAATGATGCGATCCAGCTCTGCAATGCGTACATCTGAATCAGTTGATAACGATAAAAAACCGGCTTCCCGGTCTGTGTGCAATGCGTTATATCGGCGTATAACTGTGTCAATGATTTGTTTGAGTTGTATCTCGTCAGCCTGTTCAATTTGCTTTACAGTGTGTTCCACCGGGGTCATCTCCTTACATTGAAGTAGAATAATTATACCACATTGTGATTAACTCCACAATACTACGTTTCGCTGTTTTTGCCTATAATGAACAAAAAAGGACGGTGAGGACAGTGCTGGATTACAGCCCAATGTGGGACACAATGCAAAGAAAGGGAATCTCCCAGTATAGTCTTCTAAAAGCCGGAATCGACAATAAAACGTTGGATTCTATTAAAAAGGGAAAGAATCTCACCTTGCTGACCGTAGAGAAAATATGTGCAGTTTTGGATTGTACGCCGAATGAAGTCGTGCAATTTGTGCAGGAAATCTGATAACAAAATCGCCACCCAACCGGGTGGCGATTTTTGTGTAGGGGCGACAATTTGTCGCCCGCGGGCGATTGATAATCGCCCCTACAAAAAACATTATAATTGGTCTAAGTTCAGCCGGAAGGGGGGCAGGCAGTTGTCAATGAACCAGGTAAGCTCCGGGCGGCGCATTTCCTGCATTGCCGCCAGGGTGGCTTTTTCTGCGGAATCAAACTCTGTGTTGCCGGCCTTTTGCTCTTCCACACATTTAATATAAGCAGACAGCTTGTCCGCAGCCTTGACAATGGGGGTGATTTCTGCATCACTTTCCAGCACATAGTCGGTGTAGCTGTCCCGCAGCGCCTCCGGCAGCATAGACAGCAGCCGCTCTTCCGCAATCCGCTCCACCTGCTTGTAGGCGGCTTTGATATCCGGGTTGTAATATTTAATAGGTGTGGGCAGATCCCCGGTGAGAATCTCCGAGGCATCGTGATACAGCGCCGCCACGGCGCATTTATCCGGGTCGGGACAGGGAAGACCCAACACATCCCGGCGAATCAGCGCCAGGGCGTGAGCCAGCACCGCCACCTGGTGGCTGTGCTCCTGTATGTTTTCGGAAAAGGTGTTGCGCATCAGTCCCCAGCGGGTGATGTAGCGCATACGCCCCAGTAGAGCGTAAAACTCATTTGCCATATGCTAACAGTTCCTTTACTGCTGTGTATAATTTTTTCGGGTCGTCGCAGAAGTGAGTAGCGCCGTGGGCGGCAAGACAGGCTTTGTCCCGGAAGCCCCACAGCACGCTCAGGCAGGGAACGCCGGCATTTTTCGCGGTCTGCACATCCACCTCGCTGTCGCCTACATAGATGCAGTTTTCCACGCCAATGTCCTGCATTGCCTGGTAAAGCATATCCGGCGCAGGCTTTTTGGGGCAGGTGTCCTTTTGTCCCAGAGCATAGATGTCTTCGCCAAAATATTCCTTGCACAGGGGCTTTGTGGCAATATCGGGCTTGTTGGAGACCACCGCAATGGGGTATTCCTTTTTGAGACTTTCCAGCGCCTCCAAAATGCCGTCATAGGGACGGGTCTTGATTTGGCTGTGGGTGGCGTAGTAGCTTTGATAGGCGGCAAGCACTTCACTTAGCGGCGGGTCGGATTCCTTGCCCGGCAGCGCCGCGCGGATCAGGTTGGCTGCGCCGTAGCCCACAAAGGAGAGAATCTCCGCCAGCGTCCGTTCCGGACAGCCGTAAAGCCGCAGGGTGTGGTTAACCGAGTCGGTTAAGTCCTCCAAAGAATTCAGAAGTGTTCCGTCCAAATCGAATAAAATTCCGGTTTTCATCTGTTCCTCACTTGTTTTTTAATACGCGAATATCCTCGCCCACAAAGGGCAGCAGCTGAAAGCTGCCTTGCAGCCGGGAGGCAATCTGGGGAGAGTACCGCTGAGACAGCTCCGCAATATTTAAGTTTGTGGAGATGATCATAGGCTTGCCTGCCAGCAGACGGTCGTTGATGAGGGAATACAGGGCGGCAATGACGAAATTGCCCGGCAGCTCCGTGCCTAAATCGTCCACAATCAGCAAATCGCTGTCAGTAAATTTTTTCACCGCCAGCTTACTTTCCTCATCGGGGCGGAAGCGGTCCGCTTCCAGCTTGGAAAACAGATGGGAAGCGCTTTCGTATGCCACGGAGTAGCCCTTTTCCGCCACCTCCCGGGCAATGCAGGCAGACAGCATTGTTTTGCCCAGCCCCGTGCCGCCGTTAAACAGCAGATTTCCGGAGGTAACGCCAAAATTGGCGGCGTACTTTTTGCAAATGTCTAAAATTCGGGTCATAATGGTCCGAGGACTGGCTCCGTATTTGGCATCCACGGTGTCCGGATAGTACTCCAAATGAAAATCCGAGAACCGGTGGTCGCCGGCGGAGAGCAGGGAAAGCTCCTTTTTCTGCTCCCGGGCGCAAAGCGCAGTCAGGCAGGCGCACATACTGCTGCCCACATAGCCACTGCCGCCGCAGTGGGGGCACAGAGGGTTTTCATCTAAGTATTCTGCCGGGAAAGCGTCTGCAATCAGCCCTTTGCGCTCTGCCTGCAAGGCAAGGTTTGCCTGCCGCACCTGGGCCATAGCATCCGCTTCGCCCAAAAAAGCGGCCTGGGCAGCCAGCGCCATAGAGCTGCGCAGCTGCATATCAATTTCCTTCACCCGGGGGAGCTTTGCATAAATTTCCTGTAAACGGGCCTGCTGGCGGGATTCGTGGTCGGCTTTTTGGGATTCCAACTGCCGCCGCGCCCGGCGCACCACATCCATACTGTATGCCATGGGTTATCCCTCCTGTAAAACTTTCTGAAACGCGGAAAGCTCCGCCTGTCCGGGTTTTCCGGAAGCGCCCTTGGGAACGGGAATCTTGCCGCCGGATTGCACCTGCTCCAAGGTAAACAGGCCAGCTGACTGCCAGCGGGTGAGAATCTTGTTCATATACGCCCAGGAAAGGCCGCCGGTATTCAGACAAGTCCTCTCGTAGGCAAGGGCGAGGACCTCCTGGTCAAAGCCCATATCCAGCCAGCTTTTGGCGTAGCGCTCTTCCCCGGGGGTTAGGTTTCTGCCCCGGATTTGCAGCAGCTGCATAAGCTGCGCCAGCTGGCTGCGGCGCATATTCTGATTCTGAATATAGGCAGCAGCTTCTTCCATAGAGTCGATGCCCTGCTCCGCCCAGTGGTAGGCCTCTTTTTCGATGGTACGCAGGCTGGGATTGCGCAGACTGCCCTTTGCCCGGGCGCGTTCCTTGCAGTAGCATACCAGCACGGAAATCACATCTCCCGGCAGTCCCAGGTAGCGGATAAAGCCCAGCAGAATTTTCAGCTCCTCGGTGTTGAGGGTTCTGCCCAGCACCCGCTGGACTTCCCCGTAGATGGCCTTAAAGTCCCGGTCGCCGTCCATAGCGGTGAGCACATCCCGCTCAGAATACTGGGGACGCTCCCCGGAGAGAATGGGGGTGTGCTTGGTTTCCGGCCAAAGACCCAGCTGCCGCAGTATGGCGGCGGCGCAGGCGCATTTGGTTTGGGACAGCTGCAAGTCCCGTTCCGCCCCTGCCGGGTCATTGCCGGCGGCGATGTACAGATACAAAAGGGCG
Organism: Faecousia sp.; assembly: GCA_045635105.1. Lineage (GTDB taxonomy): Bacteria > Bacillota > Clostridia > Oscillospirales > Oscillospiraceae > Faecousia. The sequence continues at coordinate 3,922 of JAZRBN010000068.1, forward strand.
GCATCGGGATTTTTGGCGCACAGCAGCTTATGCAGGTGCGCTTTGGGGATATTCAGGTCATTGGCGTGCATAAGCTGCCTCCTTTCAAAAAAAGACGATTACAATCATTATAGCATAGGTTTTACAGCCGCACAACGGCTCGAATCAAAAGTTTTTTTAGAAAAAACAGCGCAATTTTTGGCATATCACAGCATATTGTGGTCAAAAAAATTCCAACCACAAGAAAACGGATGGGTTGCAGAACAAAGCCTCCCCTGTGTAAGGGGAGGTGGCAAAAATCTATGGTTTTTGACGGAGGGGTTGTTACAATCCCCCAGTTTTGCTACGCAGACAGCCCCCTTTACACAAGGGGGCGTAATTTGCAAAGTCAATTGTTCAGGGGCTTGATTTTCTTCCGGTAAATCCGGCAGTAGAAAATCAGCGATGCGGTTACGCTGATCACCTCGGCGATGGGGAATGCCCACCATACTGCGTGGACATTTCCGGTCAGGCTCAGCAGGTACGCCGCCGGCAGCAGCGCGATCAGCTGGCGGCACAGGGAGGTAATGGTGGAGTAAATGCCGTTGCCCAGGGCTTGGAAGCTGGCGCCCAGGGCGATACCGATGGCGGCAATGGGGAAGTGAAGGCTCACAATCCGCAGAGCGCTCCGCCCCAGGGACAGGAAGGTCTCCGACGGCTCAAAAATTCCCAGCAGCTGGTCGGGCAGCAGCTGAAATACCGCAAGACCCGCAAGCATAATAATCAGCGCTGTGCAGACGCTCCGTTTCAGCGTGCCGGTAATGCGCTTGGGAAGCTTTGCGCCGTAGTTGTAGGCGATGATGGAGATGGAGGCGTTGTTAATGCCGAACAGGGGCATCAGCACAAAGCTTTGGAGCTTGAAATAGATGCCGAACACACCGGCAGCGGTTTCGCCGTAGCTGGTAAAGCCCAGAAAAATCTGATTCATACCGAAGTTCATCACAGAGCCGATGGCCATCATCACAATGGAGGGGATGCCTACGGCAAGGATTTTTTGCATAATCTTTCCTCTGGGTCGCAGGTATTTGAGCTTTAACTGCACGTCGGGATTGCTGGTGAAATTGAAAATGATTGCCATAATGGCAGCCACCCACTGGCCAATGACCGTTGCCACAGCCGCGCCGGCAATGCCCATAGGCGCAATGCCCAAAGGCGCACAGCCGAAGATAAACACCGGGTCAAGAATAATGTTCAGCACAGCGCCCAGGCCCTGGGTGAACAGGGTGTAAACGGTTCGGCCGGAGGCTTGCAGCAGCCGCTCGCCCAAAATCTCCACAAAAATACCCAGACAAAAGATGGAGCAAATGGAAATATAGGCAGTGCCGCCCTCTACGGTTTCTGCCACGGAGGACTGCAAGGCGTAGTAGGGTCTTGCGCCCACAAGGCCGAAGAGCATAAACACCAGGGCAAAGCTTAGCGACAGAAAAATGCCGTTGCCGGCAGCGCGGTTTGCCTGCGCCCGGTCGCCCTCACCCAGGGATTTGCTCAGCAGGGCGTTCATACCCACGCCCACGCCGGTGGCAAAGCCGATCATTAAATTTTGAATGGGAAACGCCAGGGACAGGGCGGTAACGGCGCTCTCAGAAATGCGGGACACATAGAAGCTGTCCACCACATTATAAAATGCCTGCACCAGCATAGAAATCGCCAGGGGCAGCGCCATCGTAAACAGGAGCTTGCCCACGGGCATGGTGCCCATTTTGTTTTCCCGCAGGTGGGCAGCAACAGTATTTGACATAATAAACCCTCAATTTCGAAAAAAATCAACTTTTTTATTATAGCGGAAAGAAAGCAAAAAGCAAGAGGGAAAATAAGAATGGACAATGCAGGGGCGGTCAATGACCGCCCGTAAAAAACAGGGGCGACCGCCGGTCGCCCCTGTAAGGGTAGAATATAGAAATTATTCCTCAGTGTTCTCTTCGGCAGCCTCTTCGGTTACTTCTTCGGTAACTTCCTCGGTAGCCTCTTCGGTTACTTCCTCAGTTGCTTCCTCAGCCTCTGCTGCGGGGGCAGCTTTCTTCTTGGGGGAGTAGGCTGCCGCGAAGATCACCACAGCGGCAACCACAGCCGCGCCGATAATGATCAGGGTGTTGGTGTCCAGACCGCCCTTGTCAGAGCCGTTGGGCTTGTTGGGAGCGGAGGGCTTGGGGCCGTCGGTGTTGCCGGCGGTTTCGCCGTACAGGGTCAGCACCACGCTGTGGCCTTCCTTGGTGTGCTCTGCAATGCCGGTTTCCACGCCGTCAGCGCCGGGAGCCATAGTAAGCTCCTTGATGGTTTCCTGAGAAACCAGCTTGTCGCCCTTGTAGTAAGCAGCCACGATAGATACGGTCTGCTCCTTGTCGGAGGCGTTGGCCCAAGTTACGCGGTAAGCAGCGTCCACATCCAGCTTCTCGTCGTCCAGAATGATTCTGCCGGTCTCCGCCTCGTACATTTGAATGTCGTGGGAAACGCCTGCCAGGTACAGCTTGTAGTCGTCAATCAGAACGCCTTCGCCGCCGATGTTTGCGCAGGAGAGGTTGATAGACTGGATGGGCAGGGTCAGCCCGACCATAGCAACGCCGGTAGCCTCGCCCACGGTCTTGCCGCTTTCGTCAATGATGTAATAGTTGCAGGTCAGAGCCTCTGCATTGCGCAGGTCCACAACCTTCTTAACGGTGTAGGTGCCGCCCTTGGACAGGTCAACGCCATTCATTTCCACATATTCGCCGGCGTTGTCGTAGTAGACCTTGCCGCCTGCGATTTTCAGGCCGTTGTCAACGGGGGCAAACTTCTTGCCGGTAGCGCCAAGCAGAAGCACCTCGGCATCTCCGCCCATATTGGCAGGCAGGGTAACGGTAACCTGCCAGGTCTGCTGGGCGGCATAGCTGTCGCCGGCGACGAGCTTTTCGGGAACGCTGGTGTTCTTCATTGCAATGCTGCCGGTGAGCGCCAGAGCCTTGTCGCTATCGCCCTGTACCAGCGCGTTGGAATCCTTCTGGAAGGTTACTTCCCAGCTGTTTTCCAGCTGCGCGGTGCCGGCATAGAACTTAGTGCCGTTGTTGTAATTGTCGAAGGTCTCCTGGAAGGAGGGATATTTCTCAAAGCGGTCTGCATCATTGGTGATGACGGGCATCACGTCGGTGGGGGTCTCTACCCAGTAGCCGCAGGTGCCGACTCTGTCGATTTTGCTGTCTTCAACAATCTTACCCTGGGGGAAGGTGATGGTCTGGCCGTCAATGTAGAAGGTGGGGTCGCTGCCTTCTACCTTAAAGTCTTCCAGGGAGAAGGTATCGTCGGTAGCGGGGGTGATACGCCAGATGTTTCTGCCGCCGGCATAAGAACCGGAGAGCATAAAGCTGTTGTTCCAGTTTACGGGAACGTGGATGGGCTTGCGGTCAGCGGCGCCTGCCACACGGGTCAGCTCAGCCAGCAGCTGGGAAATTACGCCCATATTGGTATTGTAGTCCCGGTCGGATTCGTACTCGGGCCGGTATGCGTATACCTGGAAAACCTTGGTGGTCAGCATACCGAAGTGCAGAACCAGCTCGGAGTAGTAGGGGGTGTTTGCGTAAGAGCTGGCAGGGTCAATGCTCCAAGACTTGGTGTAGCCGGTGATCCAGGGGCTGTAATTGCCGTTTTCTGTGGCGGCAGCGTTGTTTTTCGCCAGATTCAGATTGAACTTGAACATCTGGAAGGCGCCGCTTTCGTATGTAGGCTGCAAATAGGTGGGAGGGGTAACGTAGGTTTCCATGGTGGGACGGGATGCGTAGAAGGGGTAGGTGGAGGTGTTGCCGGCATGCTCAGAGTTGCCGCCCAAACTCTTGAAACCGGTGTCGGTAACCTGCTTGTGCCAGGCATAGCCGTCGCTGCACTGATAGTCGCCGGTGAGGGCGTCGGGGTAGTGCTCATTAACCTTGTCAAAGAGCATCTCGTTCAGATAGCCGTTCAGACGGATACGGGCAACCGTGTCCCAAACCTCCCGGGAAACGGCATACTCATCACCGGACTTGGGGTACATACTGTAAATTTCAGAGGTAACATCGTTGGCATTTTCGTAGAACTTAAAGCCGAACTTTTCCAGCAGGGGACGCACTTCGGTCTCATACTTGGGGTTATTTACGATGTCGCTGTAAACATTGGGGTTGGTAGACAGGTGGTTCTGAATATACCAGTGGCCGGTGTGGGTATATTCCAGGTCGGTGAATACGCCTTTCAGCGCGGGGGCGCCGGAGGCAGCGTAGGCATCAAAGAAAGCGTCCAGCAGCAGCTTGGCTTCGTCAACGCCCTTATCCAGGTAAATCACATCCTCGGGAGCCAGCGCGAAGGGACGGGCAACAGCCCAGACATACAGGTAGCGCAGCTCTTCGGGACGGGCTTCCATCTCAGCTTTGAGGTATGCCACGTGATCTTCCATAGTAGCGTCCTTGCCGGCGCCACTGATCAGGACCACATGGCCGTCCTGCACATCGGTGGTGATGGTGGCAAAATCGTTGATGTTGCCGGCGGGGTAGAGGGTCTCATCTACCTTTTCGGTTACCACTGCGGTAAAGGGTTCAATTTCCACATCGGCGGAAAACAGGGTTTCCACATCCTTGGGGTCAGCTGCGGCAACTTCCAGAATACCGCCGCACATAGGCAGCAGCATTGCCAGCGCCAGCATAAAAACCAACAGTTTTTTCATTTTCTTGGCTCCTTTTTGTGTGTTTTTTGAGGTTTCAAAATTGTGAAATGTGTTGGAGAATCAGTCCTTTTCACATTTCGGATTTGTGTTAGAATACCATATACGCAAAGTGATGTCAAGCATTGGAAGGGAGATTACTCCCCGGTTTTTTCTTTGGGCGCAGTCTTTTTCCTGCCGGGAATCAGCAGCGCCAAAGCAATCAGCGCCACAGCCAGCGCCGCGGCAAGGATAACGGTAAGGGTCATGGGGTTGGAAAGCAGGGAAACAGGCCCCTGGTTGTCCTTTGCTGAGCCTTCCCGCAGGCTGACCACCAGGGTATGACCGTCTTTTTCCAGTTCCGCAATGCCGGTCTCCACGCCGTCGGAATAGGGCGCCATCACCACTTCCTGCACCACCTTTTGAGAGACCTGCCGGTTTCCTTTGTAGTAGGTTGCCACCACGCAGCAGGTGGTTTCCTTGCCGAGCGCGTTCATCCAGGACAGCCGGTAGGCGGTATCCGTTTCCTGGGGTTGGGTCGTATCCGCCAGGCGCACGCCGTTGGAGGCGGTGTAAAGCTCAAAATCACGGGTGATTCCGGCGGCATAGAGCTTATATTCGTGGATAATCACAGGCTCGCTGATATTCTCGCAGGAAAAACCGATGGACTGCACCGGCAGGCGCAGCTGGGCCATGGCAACATTCAGCGGCTGACCAACGGTCTGGCCGTTTGCGTCTGTGATGGAGTAATCGCTGGTATAGGCATCGGAGGCAGTGAAATGCACCACTCTTTTTATTGTATAGGTACCGCCGGCAGACAGGTCAACGCCTGGCATCTCGGTGCCGTTGCAGTAGACCTTGCCGCCTGTAATCTTCAAGCCGTCGTCGGCAGAGGAGGGCTTGCCGTCAGAGGCGTTCAGCAGGGTGAGGCTTGCGTCAGTGTTTAAGTTTTCCGGCAGGGTCAGGGTAACCTCCCAGGCCTGCTGCCTGGCATAGCTGTCGCCGGCGGTGATGTTTTGGGGAACGTTGATATTTTTAACGGTAACATCGCCGGTCAGCGCCAAAACCTTGTCCTTGTCGCCCTGTACCACAGCAGAGGAATCCTTCGGAATGAGGATTTCCCAGCAGTTTTTCGGCAGGGCGGCAAGAGAATTGTACACCGTGCCGGAAGAATAGCTTTCAAAATCCTCCCGGAAGGCAGGATACCGGGCGTAGCGGTCGGCATCGCTGGTGATGACGGGCATCACATCGGTGGGAGTTTCCACCCAGTAGCCGCAGGTGCCGATGTCATCCACATTGCCGTCTTTGATGATTTTGCCCTGGGGGAAGGTTACGGTCTGCCCGTCAATGTAGAAGGTGGGGTCGTTGTCTGCAATCTTGAATGCCTCCACCGTCATACCGTAATAGGTATCCGGGGTGATCCGCCAGATGTTCCGTCCGCCGGCATACATACCGGTGAGCAGGAAGCGGTGGTTCCAGTTGACAGGCATCGAAATGGGTTTGCGGTCAGCTGCGCCGGCTACCCGGGTCAGCTCCGCCAGAATCTGGGAGATCACACCCATATTCTCGTTGTATTCTTTGGTGTCTTCGTATTCCGGCGGCCAGGCATAAACCTGGTAGGGCTGGGCATCCAGAAGACCGAAGTGGAACAGAAGCTCCGAGTAGTAGGGGGTGGCGGCGTAGGTGCCGTTTTCATCACCCCAGGCTTTCACATAGCCGGTAATCCAGGGACTGAAATTGCCGGATTCGGTGGAGGCCTGGGCGTTTTTCGCCATATTCAGATCCCACAGGGTCATATGAAAGGAGGTTTTCTTGTAGAGGGCATTGTTGTAGCCCACAGGGCAGACCAAATCCTCCTTGGTGGGACGGGAGGCGTAGAAATTGTAGGTGGAGGTGTTGCCGGCATTTTTTTCATTGCCTGCCATAGTTTTGGTGCCTGTATCATTGGTGCGTTTGTACCAGCCGTTAAAGGCGGCGCACTGATAGTCGCCGGTAACGGCATCGGGGTAGTACTTTGCCACGGTATCAAAGAGCATATAGTTCAGGTAGTTGTTCATCCGGATGCGATTGACTGTGTCCCAAATCGCCCGGCAGCTGGCGTATTCCTCACCGGAATTGGGGTAGATGCCCCAGATTTCGGAGGTGATGTCGTTGGGATTTTCATAGAACCGGAAGTCGTATTCCTCCAACAGAGGACGCACCTCTGTCTGATACTTGGGGTTGTTTACGATGTCGCTGTAAATGTGGGGGTTGGTGGTCAGGTGCTTTTGAATATACCAGGAACTAGTGTCGTGGTATTCCAAATCCGTGAACACACCGTCCAGGGGCTTTGCCCCGGAGGCGGCATATTTTTCAAAGAATTCGTCCAGCAGCACCTTTGCCTGATCGATGCCCTCGTCCAGATAAATGCCGTCTTCGGGCGCCATTCTGAACGGCCGGTCAATGGCCCAGACATACAGAACACGCAAACCGTCGGGGCGGGGATCCAAGATGCTTTTGATTCGCTCCACAAGGGCGTCAGTGTCGCCGGAGAGCACCACCTTGCCGTCTTGCACATAGGTGGCGATGGAGGGCATACGGGTGATATTTCCTGCAGGATAAAGGTCCTCGTCAATGTCGGCGGTTGCCACAGCGAAGAAGGGTTTGATTTCCACATCGCTTCCAAATACCGTCTCCACGGCATAGGGGTCGGCAGCGGAGACAGCCCTGCACAGGGGCAGCAGCATCGTCAGAATCAGAACAAAAATCAGCAGTCTTTTCATTTTCTTTCTCCTTATATATGTCCGGTTTTTGTGTTAGCGTACCATATGGGCAATTTGCTGTCAAGGAAATGTTAAAAGGAGGGAAGAAGCATTGACACCGGTAAAAGACTTGGGTACAATCAAGAAAAAACCCTGCGAATCGGGAGGGAAAGGGAAATGAAAACCTTTGAATTTTCTTTGGGTAGAGCAGGCAGTGTAAGCTTCACCGCTTTTGATAGCGGCAGCTTTGTGATGACCGCGGTGCATAACGGAGAAAGCTATGCGCTGTCCTTTGAGGATTGCGCTGTTATCAATGACCACCGCCACGGCAGGTCCGGAAAAACCATCCGGACGGTGAACACCCTGGGTGTTGACACCAAGTTTACCGCTGAGGGCAATGCTTTGCTGGCAGAAACCCGGGCAGAGAACGGGCTAACGGTGTTCAACCGGTTTACCGTCAGCGAAGTGAATGCCAGGGTTACAATGGATACCTGGGCGGAAACGGAGAAGAAGCTCTATGACTGCGCCCTTGTGGCAGGTCGGTTCAATGTGGAGCTGGACGGCTTTGAAAAAAACTATGGTGGAGATGTTCCCACCCAGCTTCCCGTGCAGGAAGCGCCTCCCAACTACGGCTTCCGGCAGTGGATGGCAATGGAGGGAGGGCGCCGGTATCTGGAAGTCCGGGGCGGGTATGTGTGGCGGTTCGGCAAATTGGTGGATGCCCATAAGAGTTCCCGCTTCCTCAGCGATGACCCCACCTGCTTCCATAAAGACAATCCCCTGCGGACGGAGTTTCTGTTTGAAAAATTGGAAGAAGCAGCGCCGGCATTTGCGCCCGACGGTAAGACGCTTGCCACCGGAGCGGTTGTCAGCGGCAGCCTGCGGATTCCCTATGTGGCAAAGGCTGACGGCATTGGTTTCCTGTGCGGCGGCCAGGCCCGTCCTATGGTGGCTATGCTGGTGCAGGATGTAAATTCCAAGGAAAAGCAGTACTTGGATACCCTCTCCGGCTGGAATACGGCGTCCGTAACAGAAAAGGACGGCGCAACGGAATTTTTGCTGCTGGACAGCAAGGAAGAAATCGGCATTCGTTTGCTGGCCCAGCCGGATGAGAAGCGGAATCGGGTGAATTGGACCGTTGAGGCCATCAATACCAGCGGCAGCAAGTCCGTAATGTGGTGTACCTACCCCCGGCTGTACCGCAAGGAAACAGCGCCGTGGGATCTGTACGCATCCGTCCATGGCGGCCTGGTGGATCCGAAATTCAATCTCAGCGACCGGTTTGTATTCGGCGCTTATCCCTGCGGCCTTGGCAGTACGATGGCCTGCTATGCCATCTACCCCTCCGGCGGCGGCGAAGGCATCTATTACGGCATTCACGACAGCGCCGGCAGCTATAAGGATTTCCACGCTGCCAGCGACGGCTCCGGCGTGATGCGCATCAACTGCAAGTTCTGCGCGCCGCGCCTGTATGTGCCTGCCAACGGCTACTGCCTGCCGGGCAAGGCTGTCTGGCAGCAGATCAATGGCGACTGGTATGACGCTGCGGAAATTTACCGGGAATTTGTGGAAACAGAGGCTGACTGGGCGCCTGTTGCCGGGGAGAACGGACGGGAATCTACGCCCTTGTGGATGCGGGATATTCCCTTCTGGATTATGGACTGGGTACCTAACGAAAATCCCGAGGATGAGCCCATTCCTCCCTATGTCCGCCCTGAGGTGGAAAGCGATGACCCGGACAGCTGGTACAAAACCGCCATCGCCCTGCGGGAGGCGTTGGAAGTGCCCATCGGTATCCATGTGTACAACTGGCACTCCATTCCCTTTGACAATGACTATCCCCATTATTTCCCCCCGGCGCAAACCTTCCAGCGGGGCTTAAAAGCCATGCAGGCGGCAGGTATCCGGGTGATGCCCTATATTAACGCCCTGCTTTGGGATAATAAGGACAGAAAAAATGAGGACTATCAGTTCACCTCTGTGGCTTTACCCGGCGTGGTGAAGGATGAGGACGGTCAGCCCCCCCGCCTTACCTACGATTCCAAGGAGATTGACGGCAAGCCGGCGGTGCTCTCGCCTATGTGTCCTTCTTCTCCCATTTGGCGGAAGAAGTTGCAGGAGATCGTTAGCCGCCTGTTTAATGAGTATGGCGTGGATGCCATTTATCTGGATCAGGTTGCTGCCCATGCCCCCCGTCAGTGTACCGATCCCAACCACGATCATCCCGTGGGTGGCGGCGACTGGTGGCCCAAGGCATACAGAGAGCTGTTGCATGAGCTGCGCAAGGTGATGCCGGAAGGCAAGGGCTTCACCTCCGAGGGCAATGCAGAGGTTTATGCCGACGGACTGGACGGCTTCCTTGGCTGGGCGTGGGTTACCATAGAGAAGTATGTGCCTGCCTTTATGCGGGTGTACGGCGGTAAGACCTTCTGCTTCGGCAGAAACGCCAATAGTTACAGCAAGGCAGATGTTACCTACTGGAAGTATAATTTGGCGCAGTCCCTGGTTGCCGGTGAGCAGATGGGCTGGATCAACGCGGATCTGGTGTATAAGCCGGATCGGGTGGCATTCCTGAAAAAACTGGCGCAGCTGCGTTATGGAAACCGCGAGTTTTTCCGTGGCGCAAGACCCATGCGTCCGCCGGTGGTGGAGGCAGAGCCGTCTCACCGGTTTGCCTGCGGACTGGGTATGTCCAACCCGGGCGTGCTTTACGAGCCGTACCTGTGCGTAGGCGTACTGGAAAACGGTAATAAGCGGCGGCTGATCGCGGTGAATCTGAGCACTGAGGAAATGACGGCTATTGTCCGGTTCAAGCCGGAGGAAATGCAGCTGGATGGATTCACCCTTTCCGGAGAGGGAACTGCCCAGCGGGTAAGAGAAGACGCTCTGCGTCTGAGCGTACCGGCAGAGAGCGTTTTGATGCTCTCCTGGGAGGTATAAGACAGAATAACAGCCCCCTTGTGTAAAGGGGGCTGTGTGCTCAGCAGACTGAGGGATTGTAACAACCCCTCCGGTAAAAATCAAAGATTTTCACCACCTCCCCTTACACAGGGGAGGCTTTCTTTTGGGATGGTTTCAGCTTTCCATCTGTTTGCCCAAAAAGCCGGCAACGGTCTGCGCCAGCTTTTGGTCCGCCTCGGTAACAGGCGCGCTGTCGTCGCCCAGCAGCAGCATCACGCAGCCCATCAAATCGCCTTGGGAGAGAATGGGAGATGCCACACCCAGCCGGTATTTGTCGGAGCTGTCGGTGGGGTGGACAATGGGGTCGCCGGGGTTGTAGCGGTAGTGGGTGCGCTGCTCCATCAGCCTGTCCAGCTCCTGGGAGTTTGGCTTGTCCATCAGCTCCCGCTTGGGCGCGCCGGACAGGGCGATGATCACATCCCGGTCAGCCACGGCGGCAATCCGCCCGGTGGCAGAGCCGATGGACTCGCAAATCTGCGTGGCAAAATCCTGCAAGTCGCTCATAGGGGAGTACTTCCGGAAAATCACACCCCCGTCCTTCTCCGTATAAATCTCCAAGGGATCGCC